>JANONV010000244.1:0-13588 GCA_031421015.1 Gallionella sp.
GGATGCGCTACGCTTATCCACCCTACACTTCTTTCATGACGCAATCAGTTAAACAATCCTTACGCAAAACTACCGTCGCGCAGCGCGAGCAACTCTTGCCCGGTATGCGAGCAGCGTATAGCGCAACCATCACCGAACGGCTGTTGCAACTGCCTGAGTACCAACAAGCCAATGCGATACTGGGCTACATGAATTTCGGCGCAGAGTTCGCCAGCGAACTGTGGATACAGCAGGTGTTGGCGGATGGCAAAAGATTAGCCTTGCCCCGGGTGAACCACCATACCAGCCAGCTCGATCTGTATTGGGTGGATGACATGGAAAACCAGTTGGCGCCCGGCTTGTGGGGGATACGCGAGCCGATAGTCGAGCGCTGCGAACGGCTGAGTATGCTAAATGAGGTAGAATTCGCACTTTTACCGGGCGTGGCATTCAGCAGAAACGGCGCACGGCTGGGTTACGGTGGCGGTTTTTACGACAAACTGCTGGCGCGCATGGATGGCCGAAAAGAGGCACGTCGACCCGCATTGGTTGCAGCGGCGTTCGCATTGCAAATCGTGGAACAAATCCCGCAAGAGGCGACGGACGTGAAAGTCGAGTGGATAATCACCGAGCACGAGACCATAGATTGTTCAGCATCAGGGAACCCCTGATTATTACCTTGCAATAATTGAGAGAACGGAAAGATGGCATCAATACCTGATTACGACCCGCAGGAAACGCAGGAGTGGCTGGATGCTCTCGAGTCGGTTCTGGAAAATGAAGGCGCGGAACGCGCCCATTTTCTGCTCGAACAACTGATAGACAAAGCGCGCAGTTCCGGTGCGGGCATGCCGTTTTCCGCGACTACGCCGTACTGCAACACCATTCCGGTTGCTGAGGAAATACGCTCCACCGGCAATCAGGATCTGGAACACCGCATCCGTGGCTGGATGCGCTGGAACGCGATGGTGCTGGTGTTGAACGCCAACCGCGATTCGTCGGAGCTGGGCGGGCATATCGCCAGTTTCGCTTCCGCTGCCACTTTGTACGACGTGGGCTTCAATCATTTTTTCCACGGCAAGACTGCCACGCATGGCGGTGATCTGGTGTATTTCCAGGGCCATTCTTCGCCCGGCATGTATGCGCGTGCCTTTCTCGAAGGACGTATCAGCGAGGAACAGATGTACAAGTTCCGCCAGGAAACGGAAGGCAACGGGCTGTCGTCTTATCCGCATCCGTGGCTGATGCCGGACTTCTGGCAGTTTCCCACCGTGTCCATGGGCCTCGGCCCGCTGATGGCGATTTACCAGGCGCGCTTTATGCGCTATCTGGAACATCGAGGCATGGCGCAGACCGCCGGACGCAAGGTGTGGGCATTTCTGGGCGACGGCGAAACTGACGAGCCGGAATCGCTGGGCGCAGTCTCGATGGCCGGGCGCGAGAAGCTCGATAACCTGATCTTCGTGATCAACTGCAACTTGCAGCGCCTCGATGGCCCGGTGCGCGGCAATGGCAAGATCATCCAGGAGCTGGAAGGCGTGTTCCGTGGCGCGGGTTGGAACGTCATCAAAGTGGTATGGGGTGATCTGTGGGATAGGCTGTTCGCCAAAGACAAAAACGGCCTGTTGCAGAAACGCATGCAGGAAGTGGTGGACGGCGAATATCAGACTTATAAATCCAGAGACGGCGCGTACGTGCGCCAGCACTTCTTCGGCAAATATCCGGAATTGCTGGAGATGGTCGCCGACATGTCGGATCAGGAGATCTGGCACTTGAATCGCGGCGGTCACGATTCCCACAAAGTTTTCGCCGCTTATGCGGCTGCCGCCAAACACACCGGACAACCGACCGTGATCCTCGCCAAGACGGTGAAGGGCTACGGCATGGGCGAAGCGGGCGAAGGCCAGAACATCACCCACCAGCAAAAGAAAATGACCGGCGAAGTGCTGCTCAAATTCCGCGACCGTTTCACTATCCCGCTCAACGACGAACAGGTCGCCAGCCTGAATTTTTATCGCCCGCCCGAAGACAGTCTGGAGATGAAATATCTCAGGGAGCGCAGCCGCGAGATGGGCGTGGTTCCGCTGCGCACGCCGGTCAACGAGCCGCTGCAGATACCGGCTCTGGAGGCGTTTGAGGTGTTGCTGAAAGGCACCGAAGAGCGCGAAATTTCGACCACCATGGCATTCGTGCGGCTGCTCGGCATTCTGGTCAAGGACAAGAACATCGGCAAGCAAGTGGTGCCTATCGTGCCGGACGAATCGCGCACTTTCGGCATGGAAGGCATGTTCCGCCAGCTCGGTATTTTTTCGCAGGTGGGGCAGCTTTACACGCCGCAGGATGCCGATCAACTGATGTTCTACAAGGAAGACCAGAACGGGCAGATCTTGCAGGAAGGTATCAACGAAGCCGGCGCGATGTCGTCGTGGATCGCCGCCGCCACCGCTTATGCAAACCACGGCAAGACCATGCTGCCGTTCTATATTTACTATTCGATGTTCGGCTTTCAGCGCGTCGGCGATCTGATCTGGGCGGCGGGCGACATGCGCGCGCGCGGGTTTTTGCTCGGCGGCACGGCGGGACGCACCACACTGAACGGCGAAGGTTTGCAGCATGAGGACGGACATAGCCACTTGATGGCGGCAATGATTCCGAACTGTGTATCCTACGATCCGACCTTCGCTTACGAACTTGCCGTCATCATTCACGACGGCATGCGCCGCATGTATGTCGAGCAACAGGACGTGTTCTACTACCTCACCGTGATGAACGAAAACTACACCCATCCGGCGATGCCCAAGGGCGCGGAAGCGGGCATCATCAAAGGCATGTACTTGTTCAGGGATCAGGAATCAGGGATCAGGGATCAGGAAACCCACCCCCATCCCACAGCCCCCTCGCTAACGCTCTCCCCCTCTGAGGGGGAAGGAGCTAACTCCCTCCCCTTCAAGGGGAGGGCTGGGGTGGGGATGGGGTCACTCGCTGGGCAGAAACCAGTTGTTCAACTGCTGGGCAGCGGGACGATATTGCGCGAAGTGATTGCGGCGGCGGAGTTGCTGGAGAAGGATTTCGGCGTGGCGTCGGACATCTGGAGCGTGACCAGTTTCACCGAATTGCGCCGCGAGGGTCTGGATTGCGAGCGCTGGAACATGCTGCATCCGGAAGCCGAAGCGCGCGTCAGTTATGTCGAGCAGTGCATGGCCGGTCGCGGCGGACCGGTGATCGCCGCGACCGATTACATGCGCTCGTTCGCCGACCAGATACGCGGCTTTTTGCCCAAACATTTTAAGGTGCTGGGCACGGACGGCTTCGGACGTTCCGACACACGCAAAAAATTGCGCCGGTTCTTCGAGGTGGATCGCTACTACATCGCGGTTGCCGCATTGAAAGCGTTGGCCGATGAGGGCACGATAAGCGCCGGCGATGTCAGCAAAGCGATCAAGCTGTACAAAATCAATCCCGACAAACCCAACCCAACGACTATTTAAGGTTAGGGAGAGACACGCTGTGGCAGAAATTAAGCAAGTATTGGTGCCAGACATCGGCGACTATAAAGATGTGAGCATTATCGAAGTGATGGTCAAAGTCGGCGACAAGATCGGTGCCGAGGACAACCTGGTCACGCTGGAAACCGACAAGGCGGCGATGGATGTGCCGTCGCCGTATGCCGGTGTGATCAAGGAACTGAAGATCAAGGTCGGTGACAAAGTGTCGCAAGGATCGCTGATTTTGTTGTTGGAAAGCAGCGACGCGGAGGCACCTCAGGCTGACAAACCGGTTGCTCAGCCTGCGCTTGCACCCGCTCCAGTTGTTCAAACTTCAAACCCCTCCCCAGCCCTCCCCAACCCCCCACCCCCCTTGTCAGGGGGAGAAACAGGGGAGGGAGTTGCGCCTCCTCCCCTGACAAGGGGAGGCCGGGAGGGGTTTGAGGGCAGCAAAGCCCACGCCAGCCCGGCGATACGCCGCTTCGCGCGCGAGCTCGGCGTCCAGGTTGCGCAAGTCAAGGGCAGCGGCGCAAAAGGCCGCGTGACCAAAGAAGATGTGCAGCAGTTCGTCAAAGCCGCGCTCGCACAACCGCGCGGCACGGCGGGCGGCAATGGTCTGCAAGTGCTGGCCACGCCGGTGGTGGATTTTGCCAAATTCGGCGCGATCGAAACCAAGCCGCTGTCGCGCATCAGGAAAATGGCCGGCGCGAACCTGCATCGCAACTGGGTGACCATTCCGCACGTCACGCAATTCGACGAGGCCGACATCACCGAAATGGAAGCCTTTCGTAAGGAGCTCAACGCAAAATATTCCGAGCAAAACGTCAAGATCACGCCGCTGGCCTTCCTGCTCAAGGCGGCAGTGGCGGCGTTGCAGGAGTATCCCGAGTTCAACGCTTCGCTGGATGCGAGCGGCGAAAATCTGGTTCTGAAAAAATATTTTCACATCGGTGTGGCGGTGGATACGCCGGACGGTTTGATGGTGCCGGTGCTGCGCGATGTGGACAAGAAAGGCATAGCTCAACTCGCCAGGGAACTGGGCGAAATCAGCGCGAAAGCACGCGAGAAAAAAATCACCGCTGTCGAAATGCAGGGTGGCTGTTTCTCGATCTCCAGCCTCGGCGGAATCGGCGGTACAGCGTTCACGCCTATCATCAATGCACCGGAAGTGGCGATTCTAGGCGTGTCCAGAGCCATCATCAAGCCGATGCATCAGGATGAAACATTCGTGGCGCGCATGATGCTGCCGCTGTCGCTTTCATACGACCATCGCGTGATCGACGGCGCGGCGGCGGCGCGCTTTACTGTTTATGTTGCGCAAGTGCTGGCGGATACCCGCCGTCTTGCGCTGTAATCTCTGGCGCTGCAATCGGTGAGCAATAAAGCGATCGGCATACTGGGCGGCACCTTCGACCCGATCCATTACGGGCATCTGCGGCTCGCCGAGGAAATGCTGGAACTGGCGAATCTCCGGCAAATCCGTTTTATTCCCACCGGCACGCCGCCGCATCGCGATGCGCCGCAAGTATCCGCGCAGCATCGCAGCGCGATGGTGCAGTTGGCGATCGCCGATCAGCCGGCTTTTGTACTGGACGAGCGCGAAGTGAAGCGCACCACGCCATGCTATACGGTGGATACCTTGCGTGAGCTGCGCGCGGAATTGGGCGCGACACAACCGCTTTGTCTGCTGATGGGCGGCGATGCCTTCCTGCAACTGCACACCTGGCGCGAGTGGGAACATTTGTTCGAGCTGGCGCATATCGTGGTGGGGTATCGCCCGAACTTCACCATCGCGGAGCGCATCCATGCCGTTCCGGCGGCATTGCGCCGCCAATATCAACAGCGGCGCTGCACCGCGGATGCTTTATCGCGGCAGCCATGCGGCGGCGTGGTCGAGTTAGCCATTCCCAAGCTGGAAATCTCCGCTACCGTGATCCGCAGCCGCGTGGCGGAGCATCGAACCATACGCTATCTGTTGCCGAACGCGGTGGCGGACTACATTCATCAACATCATTTATATACACATGCTAAATACTGAACAAAAAACCAAAGCTGTCGTCGCCGCACTTGAAGACGTCAAAGCCAACAACATCACCGTGATCGACACCAGCAAGCTCAGCACGATGTTCGAGCGCATGATCATCGCCAGCGCCAATTCCACCAGGCAAACCAAAGCGCTCGCGGACAATGTGGTGGCCAAGCTCAAAGCGCAAGGCGAAGAAATTTATGGCCGCGAGGGTGAAGACAGCGGCGAGTGGATACTGGTGGATCTGGGCGAAGTGCTGGTGCATATCATGCAGCCCGCCATTCGCGATTACTACAACCTGGAAGAGTTGTGGAGCAGGGCGCAGGCGGCACGGCCCAAGCTGGCTCCAGCGCCAAAATAAACATGAGTCCGGAAAAACCTATCGTAGGGGCGCGATGAATCGCGCCCCTACAGAGACCTACACGGGTATAAATGAAATTCATCATCGTCTCCGTCGGCCACAAGATACCGGACTGGATCACGGCCGGCTTCAACGAATACGCCAAACGCATGCCGCGCGAGGCGAAGATCGAGCTGCTGGAAATCAAGCCCGCGCCGCGCAGCACCGGCAAGACCACGGCGCAGATCATGGAGGCGGAAGCGCAGCGTATCCTCGCCGCTTTGCCGCAAAGTTGTCTGCGTATCGCCCTGGATGAACATGGCACACAGCAGACCACCAGGCAGTTTGCCGAACAGATGCAGGACTGGATGGGATCGGGCCGCGACGTGGCGTTCATCATCGGTGGCGCAGATGGCTTGCATGAATCGGTGAAGCAGGCCGCGCAACAACTGCTGGCATTGTCCGCGCTCACTTTGCCGCATGCGCTTGTGCGTGTGTTGCTTGCCGAACAGTTGTATCGGGCACATAGTTTGACGCACCATCACCCTTATCACAGAGAATAATTCTGTTTCGCAATAGAAACAGGATTAATGTAGGGTGCGTTTACGCACCATTACCAATTGGTGCGTAAACGCACCCTACGAGATTATTGTTGTTTGTAACGAAAATTGGAATAAGTTCTCTTGTGCTCAGGCAGTATCAGATGAGGAAACGTTTATGAGCGCCATCCAGACACATATTTACCTCGCCTCGCAAAGTTCGCGCCGCCGTGAATTGCTCAGGCAGATCGGCGTCAATTTCGAGACGCTGCTGTTGCGCTCCGATTTGTGCCGCAACATAGATGTGGATGAAACAATCCGCGCCGGCGAGCAGCCGGAAGGCTATGTGCGGAGGCTGTGTCAGGCAAAGATCGAGGCAGGTTGCGCCACGCTCAGATTGCGCAACCTGCCTGTGTTCCCGGTGCTGGCTGCCGACACCGACGTCGCGCTGGATGGCAGGATTTTCGGAAAGCCGGAAAATGCCGAACAGGCTGCCGCCATGCTGCGCCAGCTTTCCGGGCGGGAGCATCAGGTGTTCAGCGCGGTGGCGATCGCACTGGGCGAACATATCGAAACCGCGCTTTCCATTTCTACAGTGCGCTTCGCCACGCTCGGCGAAGAGCGCATCCGCCGTTACCTGCTCACCGGCGAATACATGGACAAGGCCGGCGGCTATGCCATTCAGGGACAGGCGGGCGCGTTCGTCGAACACATTTCCGGCAGCTACTCCGGCGTGATGGGTTTGCCGCTGTTCGAAACCGTGCAATTGCTGCAACGTTTTGGTTACCCCGCACCGTGAGCGATGAAATCCTCATCAACGTCACCCCGCAGGAAACCCGCGTCGCAGTGATGCAGCTCGGCGCGGTGCAAGACCTGCACATCGAGCGTAGCGGCAGTCGCGGCATCGTCAGCAATGTGTATTTCGGCAAGGTCATGCGCGTGTTGCCGGGCATGCAATCCGCCTTTATTGACATCGGGCTGGAACGCTCGGCGTTCCTGCATGTGGCGGACATTTGGGAAAACAGCCACAACGGCGATGCCGCCAAGCCGATCGAAAAAGTCCTGTTCGAAGGGCAGTCCCTGATGGTGCAGGTCATCAAGGAGCCCATCGGCAGCAAGGGCGCGCGGCTTTCCACGCAACTCAGCATCGCCGGGCGCTTGCTGGTTTACCTGCCGCAGGAGACGCGCATCGGCGTGTCGCAGCGCATCGAGAGCGAGGAACAGCGCGATGCTTTGCGCGGCAAGCTGCAAACCGTGCTGCCGCCGGAGCATCAGGGCGGATACATCATCCGCACCATGGCGGAAGCCATTGCGGAATCCTCGGTGGAACTGGATTTTGCCGCCGATATCGCCTATCTGGACAAGCTGTGGGGCAATTTGCAACTTGCCGCGAAAACCGCCGGCGCGCCGCAATTGCTGTATCAGGAGCTCGACATCAGCCTGCGCGTGCTGCGGGATTTTGCCGGTCGCGCCACCTCGCGCATTCTGGTCGATTCGCGCAGCACCCACCAGAGAATGCTGGAATTTGCGCAAGCCTACAACCCAATCGCGAGCGATCGGCTCGAGCACTATCCCGGCGAGCGACCGCTGTTCGATTTGTACGGCGTGGAAGAAGAGATCGAGCGTGCATTATCCAAGCGCGTCGATCTCAAATCGGGAGGTTATCTCATCATTGACCAGACCGAAGCGATGACCACCGTGGACGTGAACACCGGCGGTTTTGTCGGGTTGCGTAATTTCGACGACACCATTTTCAAGACCAATCTGGAAGCTACGCAAGTCATCGCGCGGCAACTGCGGCTGCGCAATCTGGGCGGCATCATCATCTGCGACTTCATCGACATGGACAGCCAGGAACATCGCGATGCGGTGCTGGAAGAATTCAAAAAGGCACTGGCACGCGACCACACGCGCATCAATGTGAGTGGTTTTTCGCCGCTGGGTTTGCTGGAAATGACCCGCAAGCGCACCCGCGAGAGTCTTGCACATGTGCTGTGCGAGCCTTGTCCGACTTGTCAGGGACGCGGCGAAGTGAAAACCGCGCAGACCGTGTGCTACGAAATCCTGCGCGAAATTGTCCGCGAAGCGCGCCAGTTCAACGCGCGCGAATACCGCATTCTGGCTTCGCAGCAAGTGATCGATCTGTTTCTGGACGAGGAATCGCAGGCTCTTGCACAGCTTTCAGACTTCATCGCCAAACCCGTTTCACTGCAAGTCGAAACGGTCTATAGCCAGGAGCAATACGATGTCATTCTGATGTAATTCCAATGAGATTGGCCACTTGCAATATGCGGGACTGTCAACCCGCGCAGATTTCACCCCGCCCAGATTTCAGAGCGCCCTTCTGCCCATTTTGTGTCGAGGCAAGTTGTAATTTGATTATGCGGCGCGAAAATCGGCTTGATTTTTAACCCGGTAGAGAATGAGAAAAAATGCTGTTCGGAAAAATTGAATGGATCGGCCACCGCCAAATACAGAGTGCCCTTATATGCGCCGACCGGGATCGCCTGTTTCTCGCGCGCATTATCATTGGTGACAAGTTTAAGTATTTCGTACGGGACGCCTATAGACTGCACGTCCACCATCAGCACGCCGGACTGGATGCACAGCGCTCGTGTCAGCACCTCCGCTTCGATTATCCCCATATAGACAAGCAATGCACCGGTTGGCTTGTCCTTGGCGTTTTTGGTGTGGTGGCGCTTCTCGACGGCATCGATGATCTTGTCATCGATCACTCCCAGGGATTTCAGAATTTCTCCGATTTTATTGCCCTGGTCGGGATAAACCCGGCCACCGCTTTGCAGCGTCTCGGCGGCTTTTTGCAACTGTAACTGGGAGTTGATAACCGGCCAGGAAACGCTATCTGCCCCGAGCGGAGGAGGATTTCCTTGCGCTGGTTTTTTTTCGTTATCGTGACTCACGGACACCCCCTTTAAAAAACCTGCAAGAGCATTTGTTTTCGAAATCAGCATGGTTTCAGAATTTGTTCGCGTGACGATTATACTCTTGGGCGCGACGCAACTGCACTCTTTGTGGCGCGATTTCCCCTCTTTGCAACGTTACCCGGCGCAACGGAATGTCAAAAAGCCCGGCAATGAATATCGGCAGCGCTTTGTTGGCACGGCCTTATTTTTCGATGCGCCTCACAGCAACCGCCTTGCCATGCTTTCCAGCATCGCCAATGGCACAACCAGGACGATCTGGCAGATCACCAGCAGCAACAGCGGGGATAGATCCACGTTGCCGATTAACGGCAGGATGCGTTGCAGCGGACGCAAGAAGCGCTGGGTAATTGCCGAAAGCAAAGGGGCAAACAGGGTATGGGGATTGACCCAGGACAATATCGCTTGCGCCACCAACGCGGCCATCAAAAAATACAGGCTTAATTTAACCAGCTCCACTATGCTCCAGGCCAGCAAGCCGGGCAGCGGGAAATAGGCGAACGGGTGGCCTTGCACCGACAGTGACAAGCTCAAATAAATCAGCTCGAAGAACAAGGCAAGCAGCAAAGTCGCGCTATCCAGGAGCCGCACGGAAGGGATGAAACGGCGCGCGCGCAACACCAGAAAATCGGTGAGCGCCATGACGAATTCGCCGATGGGATTGCGCAGCGGGGCGCGCAGCCATTGCAGCAAAAAACGCAATAACAGCAAGCCGGCAAAGCCCCGCACGAAAACATCGAGTAAAAATTGTGTCATAACCGCAAGCATTATTTTTCTCCCAGCTCAGCGCCGATTTCGCGCGATCGTGCTGCGGCTGCCAGCGCAGCCTGAGCAATGTGTTCGGCAACATGATTGGAAGCCATGCTCAGCAGCGCGCGTTCGGTGGTGCCATTTTTGGAGGTGACGCGGGCGCGCAACACGCTGGCGTCCTCGTCGCCGGAAGCGGCTAATTTACTGGCTCCCAGAAATGTGGACAGGCTCAAACGACGCGCTTGTTCGGCGCTGAATCCCAGTTCGCGGGCTGCCTGTTGCAGTGCCTCGATGAAATAAAACACATAAGCCGGGCCGCTGCCGGAAATCGCCGTGACGGCATCCAGCATCGCTTCGTGTTGCAGCCATAAAGTCTCGCCCACCGCCGCTAAAATGCTTTGCGCCTGTTCGCGCTGCGCTGCGCTCACCGCAGGCAAGGCGTACAAGCCGGTCATGCCGCTTTGGATCAATGCCGGCGTATTGGGCATGGCGCGCACCACCGTCTGGCTGCCCGACCAGCGCGCCAGATCAGCCGCGCGTATGCCGGCGGCGATGGAGATCAGCAGTTGTCCCTTCAGCACAGCAGCAAGCTGCTGTGCCACTACACGCAATTGTTGCGGCTTGACCGCGAAGACGATAATGTCACTGCCGATAATGCCATCGGCGATGCTTTCCACGGCGCGCACCGCAAAATCGCGTTGCAGCCGCGCGCGATTGTCGGCGTTGATTTCCACCACGCTAATTTGCTGCGCGGAATATCCTTTGCCCAGCAAGCCGCCGATGAGTGCTGTTGCCATGTTGCCGCCGCCGATGAAACAGATGTTCATTTATTTTCTCCCCACAAACCTAAATAACAACATGTAGGGTGGATAAAGTGCCGTCAGGCACGTATCCACCATTCATCTGGTGGATACGCCGCTACGCGTCTTTATCCACCCTACGGTTTTTGCCTACCACCAAAAATCGCTGTGCCGATGCGCACCATGGTCGCACCTTCCGCAATCGCTGCGGCAAAATCATGCGACATGCCCATTGATAAAGTATCCAGCCGTAAACCCTGCCGATTCAATTGGTTGCGCAATTCGCGCAATTGCGCGAACGGCAGGCGCTGCGCGGCAATATCATCGCCGGGCGCGGGGACCGCCATCAACCCGCGCAATTCCAGCCTGGGCAGCCTGGCGATGGCGCGGGCCAACACGCCCGCATCGGGCGGAGATACCCCACCTTTGCTGGCTTCCCCGCTGATATTTACCTGCAAGCATACCTGTAACGCGGGCAAATGCGCGGGGCGTTGTCCGGACAAGCGCTCGGCGATTTTCAATCTGTCCACGCTGTGTACCCAGCTAAAATTCTCTGCAATGGCGCGCGTCTTGTTGCTCTGGATCGGCCCGATGTAATGCCACTCGATCGGCAAGTCCTGCAACGCGGCGATCTTGTCCAGCGCTTCCTGAACGTAGCTCTCGGCGAAGCAGATTTGCCCGGCTTGATAAGCCTCGCGCAGCGCATCGGGCGCGAAGGTCTTGCTGACCGCCAGCAAACGAACGTCTTCTGCGCGCCGACCGGCTTTGACAGCCGCTGCCATCATCGCATCGCGCACAGCTTGCAAGTTGGAAGCGATTGTTGTCATAATCCGGTACGCTGCCTATCCTAATTCGCGCGGCCGCGTGTCATTCTGCTCCAAGCATCCTGAATCAGGGGCCGCCTCATCAAACCGGGACGATTATAATGGATATCACCGAACTGCTTGCCTTTGGCGTCAAAAACAAGGCCTCCGACCTGCATCTCTCCGCCGGACTGCCGCCGATGATACGCGTGCATGGCGACATCCGCAGGATCAACCTCCCGGCGATGGAACACAAGGAAGTGCATGCCCTGATATATGACATCATGAATGACGGGCAGCGCAAGCTTTACGAGGAGAACAAGGAGCTTGATTTCTCCTTCGAGGTTCCCGGACTCGCGCGTTTCCGCGTCAACGCCTTCGTGCATAATCGCGGCGCGGGCGCGGTGATGCGTACCATCCCATCCAAGATATTGTCTCTGGAAGATCTCAAGGCGCCGAAAATTTTCGAGTCTATCGCCGATTTTCCGCGCGGCATGGTGCTGGTGACGGGACCGACCGGCTCCGGCAAATCAACCACGCTGGCAGCGATGGTCAACTATCGCAATGAACACGAAATGGGCCATATCCTGACCGTGGAAGACCCGATCGAATTCGTGCATGAAAGCAAAAAATGCCTGATCAACCAGCGCGAAGTCGGCCCGCATACGCTGTCTTTCCAGAACGCGTTGCGTAGCGCCCTGCGCGAGGATCCGGACATTATTCTGGTGGGTGAAATGCGCGATCTGGAAACCATCCGTCTGGCGATGTCAGCGGCGGAAACCGGGCACCTGGTATTCGGCACGCTGCACACCAGCTCGGCGGCCAAGACCATCGACCGCATCATCGACGTGTTCCCCGCCGACGAAAAGGAAATGGTGCGCGCGATGCTGTCGGAATCGCTGCGCGCGGTGATTTCGCAGGCCCTGCTCAAAACCAAGGATGGCACCGGACGGATAGCGGCGCACGAGATCATGATCTGCACCCCGGCGATCCGCAATCTGATCCGCGAAGCCAAAGTGCCGCAAATGTATTCGGCCATACAGACCGGCCAGAACATCGGGATGCAGACGCTGGACCAGTGCCTGACCAACCTCATCAAGGAAAACAAGATCACGCCTGCGGAAGCGCGCACCAAGGCTGCGAACAAGGACAACTTCCCCGGTTAATTTCGGTTGTTAATATAAGAATCAGGAGTTTTTATTATGGAAAGAACCCAGGCCACCGAATTGGTGCACAGCTTGCTGCGCGGCATGATCAGCAAGAATGCATCCGATTTATTCATCACGATGGGCTTCCCGCCGGCATTCAAGGTGGATGGTCAGATGACGCCGGTTTCCAGCCAGGTTTTAACTTCACAGCATACCCAGGAGCTGGCGCGCAGCATCATGAACGACCGCCAGGCCGCCGAGTTCGAAGCTAGCCACGAATGCAATTTTGCGATCAGCCCGCACGGCATCGGGCGCTTTCGCGTCAATGTGTTCATGCAGCAGCAGCGTGTCGGCATGGTGTTGCGTACCATCACCACCAAGATTCCGGAACTCGACCAACTGGGCATGCCGCCAGTGCTCAAAGACATCGTGATGACCAAGCGCGGTCTGGTGATCGTGGTCGGTGCGACCGGTTCCGGCAAATCCACCACGCTGGCCGCGATGCTCGGCCATCGCAACCAGAACAGCCACGGGCACATCATCACCATCGAGGACCCGGTGGAGTTCGTGCATGAGCACGCCCACTGTATCGTCACCCACCGCGAAGTGGGTGTGGATACCGAGTCCTGGCACGCCGCGCTGAAGAACACCCTGCGCCAGGCGCCCGATGTGATCCTGATCGGCGAAATTCGCGATCGCGAAACCATGGAATATGCGGTTGCCTTCGCCGAAACCGGCCACCTGTGCATGGCCACGCTGCATGCCAACAGCGCCAA
>JANONV010000245.1:0-5909 GCA_031421015.1 Gallionella sp.
TGCAGGGCGCTAACGATATGTTCCGCATCCAGCGTGTCGGCGGGGTACAGGTTGTGCGACTTGGCGCCCAGCCGGTGCACGCCGCTGCCTTTTAATTGTTTCAGGATGATTGCGGTGCGCGTGCCGCCCAATGCGCTTTTCGCTGCGGCATCGGTGGCTTGCAACACTGCTGCGGCAAAGGCCAGACGCTGCGGGTGCGAAAACAGGCTGCTGTCCACGTAGGCGCCGGATTGATCTTGGTCGTCGAAATCTTTGGCATTCACCAGTAATACATTCTCGAAACCGTGCCCGCGCCAGTAGGCGATCATTTCCTCGTTGCTCCAGGTGGTGCACATGGAGTGGTGCTCCTGGCTGTAACCGTTCCAGATCAACGCAGGCAGGAAATTGGTCACCGTCGGGTAGGCGGTATTGAAATGCATCATGCTGTTCAATACATAAGGCTCGCCCATGCCGCCATCGCCTATGGTCACCGGGAACAATGTGCCGGGATGCAGGAACGCGCCCGCCATGGCGAAATGTTGTCCTTGTCCCAACGGACCGGCCGGTGCCAGCAGTCCGGGAATCGCGCCGGACAAATGGCCGAGCAGGCCGTGCTTTTCACGGAAACGTTCGCGCATCTGTTGCACCGTGGTGATGCCCATCTCCTCCAGCGAGCTATCCAGGAACATCGCCGAATAAAAGCCGGGTGCGTGATGCCCCACTTCGGTAATGATGTTGGTGTGGCCGAGCATCACCAGCGATGCGTAAACCTCCGCGCTGGAGGCGAAGCCGCCGGGGTGGCCGGAAGACTTCGCCGCGCAGATCTGCAAGGTCAGATAGCGTAAGGCATCGGCGGCCAGCAGCGTCTGATATGCCGCCGCCGGGTCAGCGGCGTCGCTGATTGCTTTGGCATGCGCCGTGATGGCCGGCAGTGAGGCGTGTTCGGCAAAGCCCGGCCAGGCGGGGGCGAAATACTGGATACCATGGCAAAAGGCCGGGATGGTTTCTGTGTGGGCAGCTTGGTTCATGGGTGGCTCCTGAAGGTAATGTGAGATCATCTTACGGTAGAAATGTCTTTTCATAATGCAGTTTCTATTTCATAATGCGAAATATTGAAAACCGGCATAATGTGAAATATGAAAAAAACCAGACCCCCCGCCGTTACCTCACCCATCCAGGTCATCGACCGTATGGTCACCTTGCTCGACGCGCTTGCCGCGGAGGGCAGCACGTCGCTGAAGATACTCGCGGCGGAAACCGCATTGCATCCGTCCACGGCATTCCGCATTCTGGATTCGATGATCCGGCATGGCCTGGTCAGGCGCGATGAGGCCGGGGCATACCTGCTCGGGCCGCATCTGCTGCAACTGGCCGCTCAAGCGCGTGTCGGACTGGATCTGCGCGCAATCGCGCGACCGGAAATAGAATGGTTGCGCGATCAGATCGGCGAGACGGTGAATCTCACCGTGCGCCAGGGGGATGAAGTGGTTTATGTCGAGCGCGTCAGTCCGCAGCGCATGATGCGGGTGGAGCAGGTGATCGGTAGCCGCGCCCCGCTGCATGTCACTGCGGTGGGCAAGCTGATGTTGGGCGAGGCGGGCGAGAGTGCGATCGGCGATTATGTGCGGCGCACGCGCTTGCCTGCCTACACCGTGAATACGCGTAGCAACCGCAAGCAGTTGCTGGCGGATATTCAAACCAGTCTCGCGCGCGGCTATGCGCTGGATGATGAGGAAGCCGAGCTCGGCGTGGGCTGTATCGGTGTGCTGGTGCGTGACGCAAGCGGTGCGGTGATCGCCGGTGTTTCTGTTTCCGCGCCGTTGGAGCGGCGAAAACTCGCCTGGGCAGGATTGGTTCAGGAGACCGCGCGCCGTATCTCGGCGCGCATGGGCTATGCCGGTTAGCAGTTGGTTGAAAAACTACTGTTAAGCTGCGCGAAAACGAAGATTGTTTTATGGCAATTTTGCGGGGGGATGATGAGCAACATCCGGGATGAACGCTACGCGATGGACGGCTACCGCGCGTCAGCGTGACGCGTGGCGCAGAATTCAGGCGAAGCGCATGGAAAGATCAATTGCTTTCACATCCTTGGTCAGCGCGCCGACCGAGATGCGGTCCACCCCGGTCAACGCGACTTCGCGTAAATTCTCTATGGTGATCCCGCCGGAAGCTTCCAGTTCAGCTCGTTTGGCAGTATGTTGGACAGCAGCGCGCAATCCGGCCAGATCAAAGTTGTCGAGCAAAATCAACTTGGCTCCGGCATTGATAGCTTCATCCAGTTGGGACAGATCCCCCACTTCGATCTGCACGCTGATGCCCGGCTTGGCCATGCGGAGCGCCTGTTCTAATACAGGTTTGATGCCTCCCGCTGCGGCGATGTGGTTTTCCTTGATCAGAATGCCATCGAATAAACCGATGCGCTGGTTATGTCCGCCGCCCACCCGTACCGCGTATTTTTGCGCCATACGCAGCCCCGGCAAAGTCTTGCGCGTATCCATAATTTTCGCACGGGTACCCGCCACCAATTCGACATGGCGTCGCGTCAGCGTGGCGGTAGCGGAAAGCAACTGCAAAAAATTCAGCGCGCTGCGTTCGGCTGTCAGCATCGCGCGCGCATTGCCGCGGATCTCGCACAGCGTTTGGTTGGCGCTTATCGCATCGCCATCCTGCGACAGCCAATTAATGGCGCAATTTTCATCCAACATTTTGAAACACGCATCAAACCAGGCCGCGCCACACAGCACCGCATCCTGACGTGTGATGACGGTGGCGTGTCCCCGCGTGTGTCCGGGTATCAGTTGCGCGGTGAGATCGCCATCGCGTATGTCTTCCTCCAGCGCGGCGGCAACATTGGCGCGGATGTGAGGGGCGAGATCGTGCAGGTTGGTCATGTCATTATTAATTCTAACTTTGCGTTAAAAAAACTCGTAGGGTGCGTTTACGCACCAGTTGGCGATGGTGCGTAAACGCACCCTACGGTAATTTTATTCTATTGCGAATTGGAATAAGTCGCTGTTACAGCCAATAGTCGCTGATGTACTTCTCCCCCTTGTCGCAGAAGAACGTGACGACATGTTCGACCTTGTGCCGCTCGCGCAATTCTCGCGCGGCGATCAGGTGCGCGCCTGACGATGGCCCGACGAAAATGCCGTGCTCGCGCGCCAGACGGCGCATTTCCTGCACAGCATCTGCGGACTCGACCGTAACGATCTCATCCAGCAGGTCACGATGGCGTTGAATGATGCCGGGTACGAACCCGTCGGCGATGCCCTCGATCAGGTGTTTGGCGATTTCGCCGCAGAGTATGGTGCATGACTCGCTCGGTTCAAGGGCGACAACCTTGCACGCCGGGTTAACCGCCTTGAACGCCTGGCCCACGCCGATGATGGTGCCGCCGGTACCCACGCCGCCGACAACCGCTTGCGGCAGCACGCCCGCAGGCAATTGCGCCAGTATCTCTTGCGCCAGCCACTCGCGGTTTTCATCCACGTTCCATTCGTTGTCGAATTGTTGCGGGGCAAAATAACCGGGTAGCTTGCCCAGCTTGCGCACTTCGGCCAGCGCATCGGTGACATGGAAATCACCGATGATGCGCACCTCGGCACCGTAGGCACGCGAAATCGCGGTGCGTTCACGGCTCATACCATTGGGCATCAACACCAGCATCTTGTAGCCTTTGACGGCGGCCACCATGCTCATCGCGTTACCGGTATTGCCGCTGCTCGCTTCCACGATAGTGTCGCCCGGCTTGAGCAATCCTTCATGCTCGGCGCGTTCGATCATGTATTTCGCAATACGCGCCTTGATCGATCCCGACGGGTTAAGAAATTCCAGCTTGACCCAGATGCCGTCAATCCGAATCAGTGGTGTCGAGCCGATAGCGTCCAGAATAGTTTGCATGATCATCACCCTTGTGCACTGATTAAATGCGCGAACCGTAGCCCGCGATATTGCATATGGTCAACAGGATACCCTATAGCCCTTTGAATTTCCGGGCAAGAAAAAGCCGGGTAGCAACGCCCGGCTGTAAAGTACTAGTTGAATCGCGCTATGACCAATGACTTGCCCAGCGTCTTTCGGACGCCCGTCCAGAAGTTTTTCGGATGCCGGGTGTCAGTCGGATGGCTATAACCAGCCACCCGGCAACCGTCTTCTGATTGCTTAGCGGAACGGCTAATCGTTTCGCCAGTAGTCCCGTCAGAACCCATAAGAAAACAGCGCCCCGATACCGCTGTCCGGGCTGCCGTCTGAAAAACCCTTGAGCACATAGCCTTGGGCTTTGAAGTGCTTGTCAATTTTATAACTGACATAGGCGGTAAGCTCCTGTTGCATGGCTGTCGTTGTTGTAGGGCTCTGCGCCAAACTCATGTCAATACCGCCGCTGGTCTGATTGGTTAATTGGTAGACGCCGCCTACCGAGCCATAGAACACAGTGTTCATGGCTATCCCGGCAGGACTGCCTAAAACCTTGGAGCCCAGCGAGCCCATTGCGGTGAATTTATCCAGGCTTTGGTAGATATCCATCTGCGCCGCGTAGTCGTTTGCTCCGCTGCCCAGACCTGTATCCGCGGTGGCAAATTTAATCTTGCCGGTTAAATCGACACCGATGGCGGACGTGCTTTCTTCATAAAGATTGTAGCTGGCCACCGCCACGGTGTCGCCAAAACCGGATCGCGAATTTACGGCGGTGCTTCTCGCCTTGATACGGCCCATGCCGGGAACTACCCCTTCCGCACCGGAAATCCGGACATAGGGGACGGTCAGCTTGAATACCCATGGCCCGGTCGCGTATTTGCTGACCATCGGTATGGACAGTATGCCGGTGGAACTGGCGGTGCCGTATTTTCCGGTGCTGTAGTCAAATCCGCTTGCCAGGCTGAACTTTCCATTGTCGGCCCATGCCGCCGGTGTAAACAGCAACACCGCGCTGCCCATGGTAGCCGCCACTAAAACGGTTAAGACTTTACACTTCATGATGTGATTTATTCCAGCTTGTCAAACAATCAATTAACGGTTTTGGCGTTCCATTTTTTCGGGACGCTCAGCCTTTTCCGGGCGATCCATTTTTTCCATACGTTCAGCATCGTGGTGGTCCGACATTTTGCCGGCTCGTTTGTCGATTTTAGCCTGGCGCTTTGCTTCCTTGTCCGCTGTTTTAGCCTGGCGCTTTGCTTCTTGTTCCGCACGCTTTTCCTGCTGGCGTTGCTGGTTGGTTTGCAAGCGGTCAGCGGCATTTTGCAAGCCTTTGTTGTCGGGGTCTTTCGCCAGATTCTGGTCGACGCTCTCTATGGCCTGGTCAAGCGGCTGTTTTGTCACAGGGTCAGCAGCATAGCCCGCGCTTGCAAAACTCAGGAGAGACAGGGTTGCTATAGCGATTACAGTTTTGATTTTATACATGATTCATCCTTTACTAAAGTTTATAAAGGGTTGGTTTAACGCGGTTGTGCCAGTAAAATTGCCAGAAAAATACAGCCCCAATCTGTGCGAATAACGCGCCACCTGCAAATTAGTTACACCATACCAGAAAGGCGTGTCGCTAGACTGACGGATGGCTACGCACCTAACCGGTAGCATTATACGCCGCATGGATGATTGCCAGTAGCTACTTGAAATCGGTTACGCTTGGCTCCATCTCCGCTTCAGTCACCTTTGAAGAGAAACCCGATGCGTTTCGACAAATTCACCACCAAGTTCCAGCAAGCATTATCCGATGCGCAGAGTCTTGCGGTTGGCGCGGATAATCAGTTCATCGAGCCGCAGCACTTGCTGCTGGCGCTGCTCAACGATGCCGACAGCGGGGCGGGGTCGCTGCTGGCGCGCGCCGGGGGCAACGTGAATGCGCTGAAGACCGCGTTGAATGATGCCGTGGAGCGCATGGCCAAGGTGGAAGGTCACGGCGGCGAAGTGCAAGTGGGACGCGACTTGTCCAA
>JANONV010000246.1:0-2660 GCA_031421015.1 Gallionella sp.
ATCAGGACAATGCAGCTACGCTGACCCCCGACCCGCTGTATTCCGCGTTCTACGATACCCACCCGCCGGCCATGGTGCGCATCGCCCGCCTGCAAACCCTGTAACTCATAACCCCATCTCTTAAAATCCAACCAAGGAGAATAATATGAAACTCATCACCGCGTTAATTTTGTTGTGTGCAGCAACCGCCGCATCGGCCAATCCTTTTCCCTCTGGCAATGCGCTGGCCGGACAAAAATTGTTTGAGAAACACAATTGCAACCATTGCCATAACGAGATCATGCGGGGCGACGGCAACAAGATCTTTACTCGCATAACCAGAATAGTAAATAGCCCCAGCGGGATGATCGAGCAAATAGGCAGGTGCAGCGGCAATGTCAACGCGCATCTCACGCCGCAGGAAACACAGGATATCGCCGCCTACCTCAACCGTTATTACAAACTCAAGTGAGTGGCACCATGAGCACAGTCAATAATTTGGCCGGCAGGCGATGCAAACCCTGCGCAGACGGCATGTCCCCTCTCTCGCAAGCGGAAGCCGACAAGCTGATGAAACAGCTCGTCGGCTGGCAGCGATTCGATCACCTGATCGGCAAGACCTACCGTTTCAAGGACTACTACCAGACCATCGCGTTCGTGAACGCGATCGCATGGATGTCCCACCGCGAGGATCATCACCCTGAACTCACCGCAAGCTACAACAGTTGCCATGTGGAATACACTACCCACGCGATCCACGGCCTGTCGGAAAACGATTTCATCTGCGCCGCGAAAGTGGACGCGCTGTTCAAGATTTGAGCGGGCTTTTACACGGTCAAATCGTTGCCGCGTTCGGCCGCCAATATCTGGCGCGCCTCGTTGACGGCAGCGAAATAAGCTGTTTGACACGCGGCAAGAAAAGCGAAGCGGCATGCGGAGATTTTGTCGATCTGCAACGCACGGGAGATGGGCAGGCAGTGATCGAAGGCATCGCGCCGCGCCGCTCGCTGCTGCATCGCTCCGATGCCTTTCGCGAAAAACTCATCGCCGCGAACGTCACGCAGATCATCATCGTAGTCGCCGCCGAACCTTCGTTCAGCGACGAACTACTGGCACGTTGTCTGGTCGCCGCATACGACCAGAAGCTTGAGGTGCTGATCGTGCTGAACAAATGCGATCTGCCCGATGCCGCAGCCGCCGCACGCAAGCGGCTCGCGCCCTACATTGCAATCGGTTATCGCGTATTAGAACTCAGTGCAAAGCAGGACGCATCAAAACTGCTGCCGTTCCTGGCCGGCCACACCAGCGTGCTGGTCGGGCAATCCGGCATGGGCAAATCCACCCTGATCAACGCGCTGCTGCCGGATGCGCACGCCGCCACGCGCGAGATCTCCACCGCGCTGGATTCCGGCAAACACACCACCACCCACGCGCGGCTGTATCGGATCGATGCTAATAGCGGATTGATCGACTGCCCCGGCGTGCAGGCGTTCGGCCTGCATCACCTGAGTTTCGGCGGGATAGAACAGGGGTTTGTGGAGTTTGCCGAATATCTCGGCCAGTGCCGTTTTCACGACTGCCATCACGGACATGAACCCGGCTGCGCGCTGCGCAATGCAGTCGCAGCGGGAAAGATCAATGCGCGCAGGCTGGAGTTGTTTCAACAGATCGCCGCGAACAAGGCGTAGGGTGGATAAAGACGCGTAGCGGCGTATCCACCCTACATGCCACATACTTGGCCGTGGATTATTAACACTCTTGTAAATTAGAAACGGAATTACACCAGCGGCGGCTCATCCATCAGCGCGATCTGTTCGCGCAATTCCAGGATACGGTCCTGCCAGTAGCGCTGAGTGTTGAACCAGGGAAATGCAACGGGAAAGGCAGGATCATCCCAGCGCCGCGCGATCCACGCCGCGTAATGGATCAGGCGCAGGGTGCGCAACGCCTCGACCAGATGCAACTCGCGCGGATCAAAGTCGTAAAAATCCTCATAGCCGGCAAGCAGGTCGGCAAGCTGCCGGGTCATGTCGGCGCGTTCGCCGGAAAGCAGCATCCACAAATCCTGTATGGCCGGCCCCATGCGGCTGTCGTCAAAATCCACAAAGTGCGGCCCCGCATCGGTCCACAGCACGTTGCCGGCATGGCAATCGCCGTGCAGGCGCAATGTTCGCACTTTGCCGGCACGCTCAAAACAACGCCGCACGCCGTCCAGCGCCTGCGCGGCTACGCCGCGATAAACTTCGATCAGCTCCGCCGGAATGAAGTCGTGCGCCAGCAGGTAAGCGCCCGGCTCCTCGCCGAAGCTGTGGATATCCAGCGTGGGTCGCTCACGGTAGGATTCCAGCGCGCCGACGGCATGGATGCGCCCGATGAAGCGCCCCATCCATTCCAGCGTGTCACGGTTGTCCAGTTCCGGCGCGCGCCCGCCCTGTTTGGTGAAAATGGAAAAACGGAAACCATTGAATGCGTGCAGCGTATGGCCGCCGATCTCCAGCGCGGGCACGACCGGGATTTCGCGCTCGGCGAGTGTCGCGACAAAGGCGTGCTCTTCCAGAATGGCCGCATCGCTCCAGCGTGCGGGACGATAAAATTTGGCGACCAAAGGCGGCCCGTCTTCCATGCCCGCCTGGTAAACACGGTTTTCATAGCTGTTGAGGGCAAGCAGGCGGCCATCGCCG
>JANONV010000247.1:0-1787 GCA_031421015.1 Gallionella sp.
GCGCGGCAAGCCGCCCACGCCGAGCGCGATGTCCAGTCCCAGCGATCCGGTGGACACGACTTGTATATCTCGTGCCACGTCATGTTCGCCCAAGCGCATGATCGAGCCTTTGCCGAACTGTTTTTCGATCTGGCTCAGCGCTGCCGCGAGTGCTTTGGTTTTATTCTCATCCATTTTGTTTTCTCCTTTAAAAATTGGTGAAAAGATTATGGCACATCATTTTGCACTTGTACAGAACGTTCGTTCTTTTTTTGGTTTTAGGCTATTTTTGTATGCTGATTCAGCAGGTTAATTACTCCCTGCAAGGCGATATGCACCGCCTGCGCACGCACTTCGGCACGGTCGCCGACTATCTCATGCCGTTGCGCATGCGTCGCGCCGTCTTCGATTCCCCACGCGAACCAGACTGTGCCGACCGGTTTATCCGTCGTGCCGCCATCCGGTCCGGCAATGCCGCTGACCGCCAATGCCACTTGTGCTGTGCTGTTCTTTAACGCGCCCGCCACCATCTCGCGCACCGTCGCTTCGGACACCGCGCCGTGTTGCTTGAGCGTCGTTTCACTCACCCCCAACATCTGTTGTTTGGCAAGATTGGAATAAGTGACGAAGCCGCGCTCGAACCACGCTGAGCTGCCAGCCACATCGGTGATTGCCTGCGCGACTCCGCCGCCGGTACAGGACTCGGCGGTTGCCAGCATTAGTCCGTGCGATTTCAGTGCTCCACCAACTTGAGTTGCCAATATATCCATCGCCATCCCGAATCGTAGGGGCGCGATTCATCGCGCCCTGTTAGGTTGGGCGCAATAAATTGCACCAAAGGTAGGCAATCTGCTATCGAGCAAGCTCGATGCAGAATTGACACCGCCCCTACACGGTTATTTGTTTAATCCGCGTGCCAGATCGTTCTGGATATCCACGACCGCCTCCAGCCCCACCGCGATGCGGATCAGGCCATCGGTGATGCCCGCTGCCGCACGCGCCTCCGGGGTGATGCGCGCATGGGTGGTGGTGGCCGGATGGGTGATGGTGGTCTTGGTATCGCCCAGATTCGCGGTGATGGAAAGTAGCTTGGTGCTATCTATCACGCGCCATGCGGCAGCCTTGCCGCCCCCAACTTTGGACGATACTTCGAACGACACGATGCCGCCGCCGGTCTTCTGCTGGCGCAGCGCCAGCTTGTGTTGCGGATGCGATGCCAAGCCCGGATAGAAAACGCGTTGCACATTCGGTTGCGCCTCCAGCCAGCGCGCCAGCTCCAGCGCGGAGGCCGAGTGCGCCTCCATGCGGATCTTGAGCGTCTCCATGCCCTTCAGGAATATCCAGGCGTTGAACGCGCTCATGGTCGGCCCTGCGGTGCGTAGGAACTGGTACACCCCTTCCAGATGCTTCTTGCTGCCCAGCACCGCGCCGCCCAGCACGCGGCCTTGCCCGTCGATGTACTTGGTGGCGGAATGGATCACGATGTCCGCTCCGAGTTCAAACGGGCGTTGCAGGATGGGCGTGCAGAAGCAGTTGTCCACCGCCAGCAGCGCGCCGCATGACTTCGCCACAGCAGCGATCGCCGCGATGTCGGAAATCTCGGTGAGCGGGTTGGATGGCGTCTCCAGAAAAAATAGTTTGGTGTTGGGGCGTACTGCCGCCTGCCACTTGGCAACATCGGTAGCGGAAACGTAAGTGGTCGTTACGCCGAATTTCCCGATGACGTTATTGAACAGGTTGATGGTCGCGCCAAATACGCTGCGCGACGCGACGATGTGGTCGCCCGCCTTGAGCAAGCCCATCACACA
>JANONV010000248.1:0-1637 GCA_031421015.1 Gallionella sp.
TGGCTGGCGTCCACAATATAAAAGCCGCTGCCGACCCAGATCAATGCAACGATCGCCGCAATCAGGCCGATACCGCCGCCAAGACCCTTCATTGGTGCGCCTCCACCAGGCTTGCCCGCACCGCCCCTGCCGCCCATCATGGCCGACACTTTCGCATTGAGCTTGCGCAGCAACTCTTCCAGATCGGGCGGTCCGCCGCTGTTTTTGTTGCCCCATTGCGGATCATTCAATCCCATATTCGTCACCTTTTCGATTAACATTATTTTCAATTACTTCAGCCGTTTGACGCGCGGCTCTTGCTTCCAGCAGAGCTAATCTTAACTCATCCAGCCCCGCACCGCTCTTGGCGCTCATAAAAACGCGGGCGATTCTACCATATTCGTCGCGCTCCACGCTGGGCTGCACATCCTGCAAGTCGATTTTGTTGAATACCAGAATCTGCGGAATATGCCCCGCCTCTATCTCCGCCAGCACCTTGTTCACCTCAGCAATCTGGTCATCGCGCATAGGACTGTTGGCATCCACCACATGCAGCAATAAATCGGCCTGTATCGTCTCTTCCAAAGTGCTGCGGAACGCGGCGACCAGCGAGTGCGGCAAATGGCGGATGAAACCGACCGTGTCCGACACCACGACCTCCCCCAATCCTTCGGTAAACATGCGACGCGAGGTCGTATCCAGCGTGGCGAACAATTGATCGGCGACATACACGTTGGCGCGTGTCAGCTTATTGAACAGCGTTGACTTACCCGCATTGGTATAACCGACGATAGATACTGACAGCACATCGGCCCGATTACGTGAGCGCCGTTGCACTTCGCGTTGGCGCTTGAGTTTCTCAAGGCGATCTTTCAACAAATGAACACGCTTATCCAACTTGCGCCGGTCCAGTTCCAGCATGGTTTCACCCGGGCCGCGCGCACCCACCGCATGCTTTTGTTGTCCCATGTTCTGGTTCATGCCGACCAGGCGCGTGGCAAGATACTTGAGTTGCGCTATTTCTACTTGAACCTTGCCTTCGTGGCTTTGTGCGCGCTGCGCAAAAATATCCAGGATCAGCATGGTACGGTCGATCACACGCGTATTCAATTCGGTGGTCAGGTTGCGCAATTGCGCAGGAGACAGGTCGTGATTGAAAATAACCAGCGGGATTTCCATGCGCTCGACGATCTCGGCGATTTCCTGCACTTTGCCACTACCCGCGAACAGCGCCGCATCGGGACGTTGCCGCTTGGCTTCGATAACCGCCAGAGTGCGCACACCGGCGGTTTCAGCCAGCAGGCGCAACTCCGCCAAACTCTCGTTGTGGTCGGTATCGCCGAAATTGATACTGACCAGAACTGCGGCCTCGGGCGGATGCCCGGACAAAAGCTTTTTGTCGCCGGAGGTCGGTTGCTGCATTACTCGGCAGCATCGTGGGGGATGTTGACCGCGCGTACCGGAACGATAGTCGAAATTGCGTGCTTATAGACCATCTGGGTGACAGTATTTTTCAACAGCACCACGTATTGATCGAAAGATTCGATGTGGCCTTGCAGCTTAATGCCGTTCACCAGATAAATCGCGACTTGCACATGCTCTTTGCGCAGCGCATTAAGAAACGGATCCTGCAGTTGTTGTCCTTTTTCACTCATGTT
>JANONV010000249.1:0-8132 GCA_031421015.1 Gallionella sp.
TTTTTCATCACTTATGTCGAAGGCGAGAATTTCCCGCTGGTGAACGGCCAGGTGCTGGGCAATAAATCGCAACAACTGAATGAGCACGACGTGATCGAGCTGGTCGGCGTCAAGATGGAGTTTTATTTCAAGGGGTAGCAGTGGGCAGAGGACAGAGGACAGAAGACAGAAGACAGAGATGTTGTCGCGGCTGCGCCGCGTTTTTAATAAATGTGCCGCTGACCGCAGGTCGGTTTATCCTGAGTCTGTCGAAGGGCGGCACACAACAATCTGTCCTCTGTCTTCTGTCCTCTGTCTTCTGTCTTCTGTCATCTGCCCTCTGACAAGCCATGAAGAAAAACGCAATCTTGATCGGGCTTGGGCTGCTGGTGGTCATGGTTTTTGTCGGCAACGCCGCCCGTTTTTACCGGCTGGATTTTGTTGATCAGATGTCTTCCATACTCTACGATTATCGTTTGCGGTTGACCATGCCGCGCACGGTGGACGATCGTATCGTCATTCTCGATATAGACGAAAAAAGCCTCAAGGAAGAAGGACGCTGGCCATGGGGGCGCGACCGCCTGGCCCTGTTGATGGACAAATTGTTCGATAGGTACGGCATCGCGGTGGTGGGTTTTGACGTTGTTTTCGCCGAGAAGGATGAGAGTTCGGGACTCAAGGTGTTGCAGAAGCTCGGGCAAAACCAGCTTAAGGGTGTGGCGCAATTCCAGTCCGTTCTGTCCCAGATTCAGCCACAACTCGACTACGACAGCCTGTTCGCCGGCAAGATCAAAAACCGCAAAGTGGTGCTGGGCTATTACCTGACCAATCAGCGCGAAATCAACATATCAGGCGGCCTGCCCGAACCGGTTTTTCCGGCGGGGACGTTCAAGGGGCGTCAGGTGGGATTTACTTCCTGGAGCGGCTATGGAGCCAATCTGCCAGAATTGCAACAGGCCGCAGCGAGTGCCGGACACTTCAATCCTGTGGTGGACGTTGATGGAAGGGTGCGCCGTGTGCCCATGATCGCGGAATTCGGCGGCGCATATTACGAGTCATTGTCACTTGCGGTGGTGCGCACCCTGCTGGGCCAACCCAAATTGCTGGCGGGCTTTGCCGAGGGCAAGGCTGACGGGTATGCCGGTTTGGAATGGCTGGAGCTGGACACCGCCGGGGGAACATTGAAAATCCCGGTGGACAGCGATGTGGCCACCTTTGTGCCGTATCGCGGCGGAGAAGGGAGCTTCCCTTATATTTCCGTCACGGATGTGCTGCATGACCGCGTGGATATCGCCCAACTGAAAGACAAGATCGTGCTGGTGGGCACTACCGCGCCCGGACTGCTGGATCTGCGCGCCACGCCGGTGGCAGAGGTTTACCCGGGGGTGGAGGTACACGCCAACATGATTTCCGGTATTCTCGATCAGAATTTGAAAGCCCGGCCTGCCTATATGTTGGGCGCCGAGGTGGTTTGGCTGTTGTTGATCGGGGTGGCCTTGAGCTTGCTGTTGCCGCAATTGGGCGCGGTTAAAGCGATACTGGTTACGGCATTCGTGTCCGCCGCTTCGACGGGGATGAACGTAGCTTTATGGCACTATGGCGATATTCTGATGCCCGCTGCGGACAGCCTGATCATGATCGCGCTGCTGTTCGCGCTGAATATGTCTTACGGCTACTTTGTCGAATCGCGCACCAAGCGTCAGATCACCGGACTGTTCGGGCAGTATGTCCCGGGCGAGCTGGTCGAGGAGATGGCGAAGCATCCGGAAAGCGTGTCCATGGCAGGCGATAGCCGCGAGATGAGCATACTGTTTTCCGATGTGCGCGGCTTTACCACGATCTCCGAGGGATTGGATGCAAAGGAATTATCCCTGTTGATGAACGAGTTCTTGACCCCGTTGTCACGCGTCGTCTATAAACATCGCGGCACGATTGACAAGTACATGGGCGACTGCATCATGGCTTTTTGGGGCGCGCCTTTGCCCGATACCGCACACGCCCGCAATGCCATGCTCGCGGGTATCGAGATGCAGGCGGCTTTGAAAGCCCTGCAGCCGCATTTCAAGGAGCGCGGCTGGCCGGAGATCCGGGTTGGCGTGGGCATCAATACCGGGCGCGTCAGCGTCGGCAACATGGGTTCCGAAGTGCGCGTCGCTTACACGGTGATGGGCGACGAAGTGAATCTTGCTTCGCGCCTGGAAGGCCTCACCAGGCAATACGGGGTCGGCATCATCGTCGGTGAAAACACCCGCCATGCCGTTACCGACTTTGTTTATCGCGAGCTTGACCAGGTGCGGGTAACAGGTAAAGATAAGCCCGTGGCGATTTACCAACCGATCGGCTTGAGCAGCGAGGTGAGCAAAGCGCTTCAGGATGAAGTTAAATTGTTCCATGAAGTGCGGCGTTTGTATCGCAAGCAGGACTGGGATCAGGCGGAATTACAATTGATGAATTTGCAGCGTATGTCCCCGGATACAGAGCTGTACAGAGTTTACGCGAAGCGCATCAGCCACTTCCGCAAAAATCCGCCGGACGCGGATTGGGATGGGGTGTTTGTGTTCCAGACGAAATAGGGAGTGGGGAGAGCGTAGCGAGGGGTCGGGGAGAGCGTAGCCGAGGGGTCGGGGGAGTGGTTTTCCCACTTCCCACTGAGATGCGTAGCACCGCTCTACTTACCACTTACCATTCACAATAAAGGTGACAGAGTATGAAGCTTAGAGTGTTGGGATGCAGCGGCGGGATCGGTGGCAATCTGCGCACCACTTCGTTCCTGCTCGACCGCGATGTGTTGATCGATGCCGGCACCGGGGTGGGCGAACTCAGCCTGACCGAGCTCACTGCGATTGATCATGTGTTCGTCACCCACTCCCATCTCGATCATATCGCCTCTATTCCCTTCATGGTGGACAGCGTCGGGTTCATGCGCGATCACCCGTTGACTGTGTACGCCAGCGCGGAAACGCTGGACACTCTCAGGCAAAATATTTTCAACTGGAAAATATGGCCGGATTTCAGCGAGATTCCCAGCGCCAAGCGACCCTACATGCGTTACCGGCCGATCGAGATGGGCGAGACCGTCGTATTGAATGGGCGCAAGATAACCCCTGTCCCCGCCAATCATGTCGTGCCTGCGGTCGGCTATCATATGGACAGCGGCAAGGCGAGTCTGGTATTCAGCGGGGATACCACCACCAATGACGCGCTTTGGAAGGTGGTCAACAAAATCAAGAATTTGCGTTATCTCATTATCGAGTCGGCATTTACAAATGGTGAAAAGGATTTGGCGGTGATTTCCAAACATCTTTGTCCCAGTTTACTCGCCGAAGAGTTGGCCAAACTCAAGCGCGATGCACAGGTATTCATCACCCATCTCAAACCGGGTGAGATGGAACTGACCATGAGAGAGGTCGAGGAATGTGTGCAAGGGCTGCGCCCCAGGATGTTGCTGAACAATCAGGAGTTCGAGTTCTAATGGGCATGGGCCAGCAAGGGTGCGAATACCCTGTAGGAGCGCAATTCACCCCGAAGGGGTTCTCGCACCCTTTGGGTGTTGCGCGATTGCTTCGCCCGGTGCCGCGCAGAGGTTCTCGCACCCGGAGGGTGAATCGGGCTCCTAACATGGCGGATTATGGTCGGCGCCGCAACAATTAATCGAGATAGGAGTTTGGAATGAGTACAGTCATGGCGGCCAAAGCCCCAGCCAGCAGTACCGGCGACATGAGCTTCAGGATCGAGTTCAACAAGAATCTCAATCACGTCACCAACAAGATACATGCCACCGGCAACGTTGACGAAATCATGCTGGATCTCAGCAAGGATATCTGCGCGCTGTTCAATGCGGACCGGCTGACCATCTATGTGGTGGGTGAAGATAACGTCTCGCTGGTTTCCAAGGTCAAGACCGGGCTCAACTCTTTCAAGGACCTCAAGCTGCCCATCGCCGGCCAAAGCGTCGCCGGGTATGCGGCTACGCATAAAAAACTGCTGAATATCCAGGATGTCTACGACGAAAAAGAGTTGGCGCGGTACAGCGTACAGCTGCGTTTTTTGCAGGAGGTGGACAAGCGCACCGGATACCGCACCAAACAGATGCTGGTCGCGCCGGTTCTGGACGCCGGCAACGGCGACCTGGTCGGCATCATTCAGATCATCAATAACAAGGCCGGCGTTCCGTTTGCGGCGGCGGTCGAGGAAGGCATCCAGGAGCTGGCTCAGACCATGGCGGTGGCATTGCGCCAGCGCCTGCAAACCGGCATGGCCAAAAACAAATACGACTATCTGGTCGCCGACGCGGTGCTGTCCGCGGCGGAGTTTGAACTGGCGACGCGCACCGCGCGGCGCAAAGGGATAGACATAGAAGAAGTGCTGATAGACGAATTCCAGGTCAGCATTCCCGCCCTGGGCAAAACATTGTCCAGCTTCTTTGGGGTTCCTTATGAGCCGTACCGGGGGGATCGCCTCAAGCCGGTCGAATTGTTGAAAAACCTGAGACGCGAATATGTCGAAAGCAGTCACTGGATCCCCATCGAGGAAACCCAGGAAGGGTTGATGATTTTGACCACCGACCCGGAGCGTATCCAGGCCTCGCGGGTGGTCAACAATATTTTTCCCAAGAATCGGCTGGTCTATAAAGTTTGTTCGCAACGCGAATTCAAGCAGTGCCTGGATTTGTTTTATGGCGGCGGTGGCGCATCGGATGGCGGCGGCATCCTCGCGGGCGATGAATCGTCCATGGACGAGTTGCTGGCCGGCATGGGGGGGGAAGATGAGGAAGGCGCCGGCGTCAGCCAGGAAGAGGTCAGCGCCGCCGCCGACAACGAGCTGGTCAAGCTGGTCAACAAGGTCATCGTGGACGCTTACCGGATGGGCGCTTCGGACATTCACATCGAACCGGGACCGGGCAAAGCCAAGACCCAGATCCGGGTGCGCAAAGACGGCTCGCTGCTCAACTACATCGAAGTGCCGTCCACTTACAGCAATGCGCTGATAACGCGCCTCAAGATCATGTGCGACCTGGATATTTCCGAGAAACGCAAGCCGCAGGACGGCAAGATCAAGTTCAAGAAATTCGGTCCGCTCGATATCGAGCTGCGCGTGGCGACCATCCCCTCGCAGGGAGGCGTCGAAGACGTGGTGATGCGTATTCTTGCTTCCGGTGAGCCGTTGCCTCTGGAAAAAATGGGTTTCTCGGCGCACAATTCCGAGACGGTCAAGACGACGGTCAGTAAACCGTATGGGCTGTTCTTCGTGTGCGGCCCGACCGGTTCCGGTAAAACCACCACGCTGCACTCCATCCTCAAGTACATCAACAAACCGGACACCAAAATCTGGACCGTAGAAGACCCGGTGGAAATTACCCAGAAAGGACTACGCCAAGTCCAGATCAACAAAAAGGCCGGGCTGGATTTTCCCACCATCATGCGCGCTTTCCTGCGCGCTGATCCGGACGTGATCATGGTCGGCGAAATGCGCGACAAGGAAACCGTGTCGATCGGCATCGAAGCATCGCTGACCGGCCACCTGGTGTTTGCCACCCTGCATACCAACAGCGCGCCGGAATCCATCATCCGCCTGCTCGACATGGGCATGGACCCGTTCAATTTTGCCGATGCGCTGCTGGGCATACTCGCGCAACGTCTGGCCAAACGCCTGTGCGGCGACTGCAAGAAATCGCATATTGCGAGCGGCGATGAAATAAAATCGCTGCTCACCGAGTACAGCACCGAATTGACCAATACCGCGACCTGGAAAAAAGACCCGGCGGTCGCGACCAAGGCGCTGTATGCCGAATGGGTGAAATTATTTGCCGATGAAAAGGGGCAATTTACGCTGTATGGGCCGGTCGGCTGTGAAAAATGTTCCGGTACCGGTTATCGCGGCCGCGTCGGCCTGCATGAATTGCTGATCGGCAGCGATCCGGTGAAAAAGGCCATACAGGAACATGCGCGCGTCGCCGAATTGCTGGCCATTGCGCTGGACGAAGGGATGCACACCTTGAAGCAGGACGGCATGGAGAAAGTGCTGCAAGGCATCACCGATATGCACCAGGTGCGCGCCGTTTGTATCAAGTAATAGTTATTAGTGGCTAGTCGTTAGTCGCTAGTTAAATCAAACCAAAACCACCAACCACCAACTAACGACTAACGACTAACGACTGCCCCATGCATTCTGCCGATTATCTGCTGCATCGCCTCAAAGAGCTCAATGAGATCGGCATCGCGCTGTCTCAGCAGCGCGATCTCAACAGTTTGCTGGAAACCATTCTGGTAGCGGCAAAGCGCATCACCCATGCCGATGCCGGCACGCTGTATCTGCATGAGCCGGAACAACGAATACTGCGCTTTGAGATTTTGCGCAACGATACGCTTAAGACTGCGATGGGCGGCACCAGCGGCGTGCCGATCAGCTTCTATCCGATCCAGCTTTACGATGAGGCGGGCAATCCCAATCATGCCATGGTGGTGAGCCATGCGGCGCTCAGCGGCGAGACGGTGAATATTCCCGATGCTTATGCGGCGGAGGGCTACGATTTTTCCGGCACCAAAAAATTCGACGCCAAGACCGGTTATCGGTCCCAGTCTTTTCTGACCGTGCCGATGCGCAACCACGAAGATGAAGTCATCGGCGTGCTGCAACTCATCAACGCGCAGGATCGGGAAAGCGGCGCGATCGTCCCGTTCTCGGCAGACGACCGGCAGTTGCTGGAATCGCTCGCCTCGCAGGCGGCCATCGCATTGACCAACCGTCACCTTATCGGACAATTGGAAGAATTGTTCGAGGCCTTCATCCAGCTCATCAATACCGCGATAGACGATAAGTCTCCCTACACCGGCGGTCACTGCGCGCGCGTGCCGACGCTCACCATGATGCTGGCCGAAGCGGTCAATCGCAACGCATCGGGCCCGCTCAAGGATTTTGTGATGACCGACAAGGATCGGCACGAATTAAAGATTGCCGGATTGCTGCATGACTGCGGCAAAATCACCACGCCGGTGCACGTGGTGGACAAGGCGACCAAACTGCAAACCCTGTTCGACCGCATCCATCTGCTCGATACTCGCTTCGAAGTGCTCAAGCGCGATGCAGAGATTGAAATGCTGCGCGCTTTGTCACATCCGTTACCCCAACCCCCCTCAATCCCCCCAACCTCCCAGCCCCCTTATCAGGGGGAGAGCCAGCGGGAAAGCACACCTTCTCCCCTGACAAGGGGAGGCCGGGAGGGGTTTGTTGCGGGCGAAGGGGGCGCTGAAGAAGCAGCCATTCGCGCTGCTTACGCAGCGCGAATCCGCCAACTGGATGATGACCGTGAATTCCTGCGGCACTGCAATGTCGGCAGCGAGGCGATGTCCGCCCAAGCGCAGGAGCGTGTCCGCCAGATCGCCAGCTATCAATGGCGCGGCGCCGATGGGAAAGCGGGCAATTTCCTCAGCGACAATGAAGTCGAAAATCTCACCATCCGTGCCGGCACATTGACGGCGGCAGAGCGCCAGATCATCAATCATCACATCGACATCACCATCAAGATGCTGGAATCCCTGCCCTGGCCCAGACACCTCAAGAACGTCGCCGAGTATGCGGGGGGGCATCACGAGCGCATGGACGGCAAAGGTTATCCGCGCGGGCTGACGCGCGAGCAGATGTCGGTGCAGGCGCGAGTGATGGGCATCGCGGATATTTTCGAAGCGCTCACCGCCAAGGACAGGCCTTACAAAAAAGGCAAAACCCTCACCGAATCGCTGACCATACTCGGCAAATTCAAGCTGGGCGGGCATATTGACCCCGACCTGTTCGATATTTTCATCGGCGAAAAAGTTTATCTCGATTACGCCAGGAAATTTCTTGCGCCCGAGCAGATAGACGAGGTGGATTTGAGCAAGATTCCAGGGGTAAGTCTGGACTCGCAGCGCTGAACCGATCCGGTGTTTAGTAGGGGCGGGATTCATCCCGCCCTTTTACATGCGCAATACCCATTCAGGGCGGTATGAATCCCGCCCCTACGATCCCCTATCTCTATCCCAATGCATATTGGGCGTAACTGCCCAAAATCGTCAGTCTGGTGACGAATTTTGGAAGTTGATCGGTTGATTTAGCCGTTCTCCCGCGCTACACGAATAACGGCGAAACAACAAAAATACGCGGCATAGCCGCGCCCA
>JANONV010000250.1:0-7818 GCA_031421015.1 Gallionella sp.
GCCCAGAATCGCGATGATGTCTTGCAAGGATTTGTAGCGTTGCAGGATTTTCTGCACGTCGGTCGCCACGGTGTAATGCTCTTCGCCAATGACAGCCGGGTCGAGCAGGCGCGAGGTGGAATCCAGCGGATCCACGGCGGGATAAATACCCAGCGAAGCAATGTCGCGCGACAACACGACGGTAGAGTCTAGGTGCAAGAAAGTGGTTGCTGGAGACGGATCGGTCAAGTCGTCGGCTGGTACGTACACCGCCTGAATCGAGGTGATCGAACCGGTCTTGGTCGAGGTGATGCGTTCTTGCAGGCGGCCCATTTCTTCCGCCAGTGTAGGCTGATAACCCACGGCGGAAGGCATACGGCCCAGCAGCGCGGACACTTCGGTGCCGGCCAGCGTGAAACGATAGATGTTGTCGACGAAGAACAGGATGTCGCGGCCTTCATCGCGGAAATATTCGGCCATGGTCAGACCGGACAGCGCTACGCGCAGACGGTTGCCGGGCGGCTCGTTCATCTGGCCGAACACCATGGCCACTTTGGATTCGGGCAGGTTGTCCAGCTTGATAACGCCCGCTTCCGACATTTCGTGATAGAAGTCGTTGCCCTCACGGGTACGCTCGCCGACACCGGCGAACACCGACAGACCCGCGTGCTGCTTGGCGATGTTGTTGATCAGTTCCAGCATGTTCACGGTCTTGCCCACACCGGCGCCGCCGAACAAGCCAACTTTGCCGCCCTTGGCAAACGGACAAACCAGGTCGATCACCTTGATGCCGGTTTCCAGCAGATCAACGGATGGGGACAGTTCGTCGAACTTTGGCGCCTTCTGGTGTATCTCGCGCTTTTCTTTACACTTGATTTCACCGGCGTCGTCAATCGGGCGACCCAGCACATCCATGATGCGTCCCAGCGTGCCGCTGCCGACCGGTACGGAAATCCCTTTGCCGGTGGAATTGACCACCATGCCGCGGCGCAAGCCGTCGGAAGAGCCCATCGCAATGGTACGCACCACGCCGTCGCCGAGCTGCTGTTCCACTTCGAAGGTCAAACCCGCTTCGGCAGTCGAAGATCCCGCATCTGCCAGATACAGTGCTTCATACACTTTAGGCATTTGATCGCGTGGAAATTCGATGTCAACCACCGCACCGATACACTGAACGATTTTCCCTTGTTTCATTTTTTCTTGACTCATTTTGGAGCTTCCCCGTCTAGATTAATTTTGTCTTGCTGCTATCTGTTGCCGTTATTTTTGGAAACTCAGCCAACCGCCGCAGCGCCGCTGACTATCTCCGAAATCTCGCGGGTGATGGCCGCCTGGCGCGCCTTGTTGTATATCAGCTTGAGCTCGCCGATCACGCTCTTGGCGTTATCCGATGCAGCTTTCATCGCCACCATGCGCGCGCTTTGTTCGGAAGCCATGTTTTCCACCACCGCCTGATAAACCAGCGACTCGATATAGCGCAGCAACAATTCGTCAATCACCCTCTTGGCGTCCGGTTCGTAGATGTAGTCCCAACTGCCCTCGGAGGTTCCCAACTGCTCGCCGCTCAGCGGCAGCAACTGCTCCACGCAGGGCTCTTGTTTCATGGTGTTGACGAAATGGTTGTAGCTGATGTGTATCGAGTCGATTTCACCCGCCGTGTAGGCGTCCAGCATCAGCTTCACCGCGCCGATCAGTTTCTCGATATGTGGTGTATCACCCAACCCGGTCAGATGGGACTTGACCTTGGCACCGATACGCGACATGAAACCCAGACCCTTGTTGCCGATCGGGCACACCAGGATGCCTTTGCCCTCGCCTTCCCAGGCCTTCATGCGGCTCACCGCGAGACGCAGGATGTTGGTGTTCAGGCCACCGCACAAACCCTTGTCCGAAGTCACCACGATCAAACCGACGTTGCGGTTTTGTTCGCGCTTGACCAGAAACGGATGTTTGTATTCCGGGTTGGCGCGCGACAGGTGCGCAGCCACTGCGCGTATCTTTTCCGCATAAGGTCGTGCGGCGCGCATCCGTTCCTGCGCTCTGCGCATCTTGGCTGCGGCGACCATCTCCATGGCGCGCGTGATCTTGCGTGTATTTTCTACACTCTTGATCTTCGCGCGGATCTCTTTACTGCCGGCCATTTATCACTCCTTAATAAACAGCCGTCGTTTTGAATTTCTCAATCGCTGCCGACAACAATTTTTCGTTATCGGCATTCAAGTCCTTGCTAGTCTCGATGGTGTCCAGCAAAGTCTTGTTATTGGATTTCAAATAAGTGTGCAATGCCGACTCGAACGCCAGCGCTTTAGGCACGGGCACGTCGTCGAAATAGCCCTTGTTGACCGAGAACAGTGTGACCGCCATGTTTGCGACCGACAGCGGCGAGTATTGCAGTTGCTTCATCAGTTCGGTGACCATACGACCGCGCTCAAGTTGCTTGCGGGTCGCTTCGTCCAGATCCGAGGCGAACTGCGCGAAGGCCGCCAGCTCACGATACTGCGCCAGCGCCAAACGCACGCCGCCACCCAGCTTCTTGATCACTTTGGTTTGCGCCGCACCGCCGACGCGAGATACCGAGACACCGGCGTTGATCGCCGGGCGGATGCCGGAATTGAACAAATCGGTTTCCAAAAATATCTGGCCGTCGGTGATCGAGATCACGTTGGTCGGCACGAACGCAGACACGTCACCGGCCTGTGTTTCAATGATAGGCAATGCGGTCAGCGAACCGGTCTTGCCTTTGACCGCGCCCTTGGTGAACGCTTCGACGTAGTCGGCATTCACGCGCGCAGCACGTTCCAGCAAACGGGAGTGCAAATAGAACACGTCGCCGGGATACGCTTCACGACCGGGCGGACGGCGCAGCAACAGCGAGATTTGACGGAATGCCCAGGCTTGCTTGGTCAGATCGTCGTAAACGATCAGCGCGTCCTGGCCGCGATCGCGGAAGTATTCGCCCATGGTGCAACCGGCATAAGGCGCCAGGAATTGCATCGCGGCAGAATCCGAAGCAGTCGCTACGACCACGATGGTGTAGCCCAGCGCGCCGTGCTCTTCCAGCTTGCGCACCACGTTGGCGATGGTCGATGCTTTTTGACCGATAGCCACATATACGCAGGTCATGTTCTGACCTTTTTGATTGATGATGGCATCTACCGCAACAGCCGTCTTGCCAGTTTGGCGGTCGCCAATGATCAGTTCGCGCTGACCGCGGCCGATCGGCACCATGGCGTCAATTGCTTTCAAGCCGGTTTGTACCGGTTGGTCAACGGACTTGCGCGAGATCACGCCGGGCGCGACTTTTTCAATTTTGTCGGTCATCTTGGCGTTGATCGGACCTTTGCCGTCGATCGGCTGGCCGAGCGCGTTTACCACCCGTCCGCACAACTCCGGACCAACCGGCACTTCCAGAATGCGGCCGGTACATTTGACCGTGTCGCCTTCGGTGATGTGTTCATATTCGCCGAGCACCACCGCGCCGACAGAGTCGCGCTCCAAATTGAGCGCCAGGCCAAAAGTGTTGCCGGGGAATTCCAGCATTTCACCCTGCATCACGTCGGAGAGTCCGTGTACGCGGACGATACCGTCGGTGACGCTGACTACCGTGCCTTCGGTGCGCGCTTGTGTCAGCGCCTCGAAATTTTCGATGCGGCTGCGGATCAGATTGCTAATTTCGGAAGGGTTGAGCTTCATGTGTATTTCCTCATTGGATATATTTTTATATTTGGTCTTTTATCTGGCCTGTGTGTTTACAATCAGGCAAGCATGTTTGCCATTTCGCCAAGACGGGTGCGCACAGAACCATCGATCACCTTGTCTCCGGCACGTATCACCACGCCACCCAGCAGTTCCTTATTGACTTTGCAGACCAGCTTGATTTCGCAACCCATGCGCGCTTTCAGCGCTTTAACGATTTTTTCCTGTTGCACGGCAGACAGTTCGAACGCGGAGTCCACCACCACATTCACGGTTTTTTCCGCTTCCGCCCGCAACGCCTCGAAGATTGCGACGATTTCCGGCAGCAGCAGCAGACGTTGATTGTCCACCAGTATCCGGACGAAGTTGCGCTGTTGGGGTTTTGCCTGGCTACCCAGCAAACCATCCATCAAACCCTCGATTTGCTTTTTGGCAACGCGCGGATTGGTGACCACGGCGCGAACTTCCGGATGACATACCGCTTCTGCAAGAAACAACAGAATTTCAGACCAGCCTTTCAGGTCTGCAAGCTTTTGCGCTTCTTCAAAGGCCGCCTGGGCATAGGGACGTGCTGTGGTAATGGCTTCGGACATGGCGTTTAACGTGAAACGCGCGCAGCGCTTCGTTTGCCTCCTCGCCCGCTTGCGGGAGAGGATTGAGGAGAGGGAACGGGCATGTTAGGTTTCATGTTATTAAAGGGTCAGTGCCCGTTAGATTTCCGCGACGAGTTTATCGAGCAGGTCGCTGTGTGCCTTGGCGTCGATTTCACGACCCAGGATCTTGCCGGCACCGGCAAGTGCGATTGACGACACCTGGGTGCGCAATTGTTCCTTGGCACGAAACACTTCCTGGTCGATCTCGGCCTTGGCGCCCGCGATGATGCGATCACCTTCTACCTTGGCTTGCACCTTGGCTGCTTCGACGATCTCGCTGGCGCGTTTTTCTCCATTGTTCACGATTTCGCCGACCTTTTCCTTGGCTTCGCGCAAAATCTCTGCGGAACGCTTGGCGGCCAATTCCAGATCGTGCTTCGCCCGCTCCGCATCCGCCAAACCATCGGCGATCTGCTTGCGGCGTTGATCCAGCGCGGCCATGATCGGGGGCCAGACGAACTTCATGCAGAACCACACGAACAGCGCGAACATGATGGTCTGAGCGAGAAGAGTTGCATTGATATTCATGCAAGCTACCTTTCTTGAATTATAGGGTGTCGCTAAGGCTCGCTTAACTCACCACCGCAAACATGATGTACATCGCGATACCCACAGCGATCATCGGAACCGCATCGACCAGGCCCATCACCACGAAGAACTGGGTGCGCAGCATGGGGATAAGTTCCGGCTGACGCGCCGCGCCTTCCAGAAAACGGCCGCCCAGAATACCGATACCGACGGCCGCGCCCAGCGCGCCCAGACCCATCATCAGTGCTCCGGCGACATATAGCAGTGCATTTGCCATTTCCATTTTTATTTCTCCTGGTTGAAAAAGTTAAGTTAAAAAGTTGAATTTATAAAGCCGGTATCAGCTATGCTGATTTAATGATGTTCCTGGTGCGCCATATCCAGATACACCACCGTCAGCGTCATGAAGATGAACGCCTGCAAGGTGACGATCAGAATGTGGAAAATCGCCCAGCCCAGCGACAGCAGGATCTGCGATCCGAACAAAGTGGCGCTGCCCACCGACAGCCCCAGCCACGCCCCGCACATCAACGCGATCAGAATAAAGATCATTTCGCCGGCATACATGTTGCCGAACAGACGCAGCGCGAGAGAAATCGGTTTGGCGATCAGGTTGACCCCTTCCAGCAGCAGGTTGACTGGCATGCCCCACTTGCCGAACGGTTGCAGCGTCAATTCGCCCGCGAATCCGCCCAAACCCTTTATCTTGACGCTGTAGTAGAGCACCAGCAAAAACACGCCGATCGCCATGCCAAACGTCGCATTCGGGTCGGTGGTGGGAACAATTTTGAAGAAGGGAACCCCGAGTGCCTGCATCAGCAGGGGAATATAGTCTATCGGCAGCAAGTCCATCAGGTTCATGGTAAAAACCCAAAAGAAGATGGTCAGCGCGAGGGGGCCTATCATATTGTTCTTGCCGGAAAACGAGCCGCGCACGCTAGAGTCGATGAACTCGATCGCCCATTCGCAAAAATTCTGCATGGCGCCGGGGATTCCTGCGGTGGCGCTCCTGGCGACGCTGCGGAACATGAGCATGATGACAGCGCCCAACAGCAGGGACATCAATACCGTGTCCAGATTGAGCGCCCAGAAACCCATCGCCTTGGCATCCTCGGCGCTGTGCGCGATACCCCAAGTGCCATCCGGCAACCGGCCATAGGTGAGGTTTTGCAAGTGATGCTTGATGTATTCCGCTGATGTGTGCGCTTCACTAGCCATTTTTAGTCACTATCTCAATCTTTAAATCTGATCAAAAACAACCGGGCTGCCAGCAGCGCCGCTTGACCCATCACAAAGCCGCCCAGCACCGCGAGCGGCGTTAATTTCAGCGCTGCCATGCACAAGCCGAGCAGTACAACGACCACCAGAAATCTTTCGGCGGCGTAAAAATACATGAGTCTTAGTTGATGATGTGCGTTCTGGACAGAAGACAAAGCCGCTCGAGACATACGCCAAGCCAGCAATGCTCCGTTGACAACGGAAACCCCACCTCCACTCAACACCGCCAGCGCAAATTGCGGTGTGCCCTCCATGCCGTAAGCTATGCCTGCGCCCGCCAGGGCGACCACCATTTGCAACCCTATCACCCGGCGCGCCAATATTTTTTCTTGTGCTTCGACAACGAAAAGCGCGGCGATGATAGCGGCGTTTTCGGGCGGTGTCAAACATTGTTGCGGTTCGTCACCTGCGTTTTTGCTCAACTTATTTACCCGTTTTGAGCTTATTCAGCAATACATCGAGCTGGTCATGGTTGGCATATGCTATGACCAGCTTGCCTCCGCCTTTGTTGCCCTGCTTGATTTCCACACGGGTTCCGAGATACTCGCTCATCTCTTCCTGCAAACGCTGTGTGTCGCGGTTGATCCTGGTTGCTTGCTTTGCTTTTGGCTTGTGTGGCTCATCCGCTTGCTTTTGCACCAGGCTTTCCGCTTCGCGCACAGAAAGTCCTTCCATCACGATCTTGTTTGCCAGCAATATCTGCTGCGCCCCCTCCAGCGGCAGCAACGCGCGCGCATGGCCCATGTCCAGTTTGTTTTCCATCAGCATGTTCTGCACGGCTTTGGGCAGCTTCAACAGGCGCAGCAGATTGCTGGCCGCACTGCGTGAACGGCCCACTGCATCCGCGGCAACTTGATGCGTCATTTTGAATTCGTCAATCAACCGTTGCAGACCGGTGGCCTCTTCCAAAGGATTGAGATTTTCTCGCTGGATATTTTCGATCAGCGCCATCGCCAGCGCCGCATTGTCCGGGACGCTGCGCACCAGCACCGGGATATGCGTCAAGCCGGCCAATTGGGCGGCGCGCCAGCGTCTTTCGCCGGCGATAATTTCGTGGCTGCCATCGGCAAGCTGCCGCACCAAAATCGGTTGCATCACGCCTTGTGCTTTTATAGACGCTGCCAGCTCGTTCAGCGATACCTCGTCCATATGTGAACGCGGCTGATATTTGCCCGGCTTGAGCAGCGAGACATTCAACTCGCGGAACACCTCGTCTTTTTCGCTTTTGCCGCCGGACAACAATGCCTCCAGACCGCGCCCCAATCCCTTGTGCAGCTTTGCCATCTTTGTTCCCTTTATGTCGTTGCGGCAGGTAGCGCCGCGTTATTCATCAACTCTCCGGCCAAAGCCAGATATGCCTGTGTTCCCTTGGATAATTTGTCGTGGTACAGCACCGGCACGCCATAGCTGGGTGCTTCCGCCAAACGTACATTGCGCGGGATCATGGTGCGGTAAACTTTATCGCCGAAATGTTCCAGTAATTGTTCCGAAACTTGTAGTGCCAGCGCGTTGCGCGGGTCGAACATGGTGCGCAATAGCCCCTCAATTTCCAATTCCGGATTCAAATTGGCGCGCACCTTGCGTATGGTATTCACCAGGTCACTCAGCCCCTCCAACGCATAGTATTCGCATTGCATCGGGATCATCACCGACTTGGCCGCACACAAACCGTTCAGGGTCAGCA
>JANONV010000251.1:0-10644 GCA_031421015.1 Gallionella sp.
TCTTTGAACATATCGGTGCCGAACGGCACGCTCCCGCCTGCGCCGATTTGACGCTCCTCATCCACCATGCGCACTTCCAGCGTCGCGGTGCGCCCCAGAATATCCTTGGCGCGCGCCGTGTCCTGCACCCCGGGGAGTTGCACCACCACGCGATCCGCGCCCTGTTGCTGGATCACCGGCTCGGCCACGCCCAGTTCATTCACGCGGTTGCGCAGCGTGACCAGGTTCTGCTGCACTGCGGAATCCTGGATGCGCTTTTCCGCTTCCGGCTTAAGGGTGACAAACAGGAGGTATTCTCCGCCTTCATTCTTGTCATTCAGCGTGTAGTCGGAAAAGCGCTTCTTGATTTCCGTTTCGCCCTTGCTGCGCGCTTCGGCATCGCGGAACTTCACCTGCAACACTTTGCCGACGCGGCTCACTCCGGCATAAGCGATATTCTGCTCGCGCAACGCGCTGCGGATGTCGCCGCTGGCAGCTTCCAGCGCCTTGTTCAGCGCGGCATTCATGTCCACCTGCAACAGGAAATGCACGCCGCCGCGCAGATCCAGGCCGAGATACATCGGCAGGGCGTTGAGTCCGGTCAGCCACTGCGGCGAGCGCGGCAACAGATTGAGCGCGACTATGTAGTCTTCGCCCAACTGTCCGGCCAAGATGTCCTTGGCCTTCAGTTGGCTGTCGGTATCGGCAAAGCGGGCTTTGACGCTGTTGCCTTCCAGCGCGATCATTTCCGGGTTGAGATTGGCCGCTTTGAGCGCGGCTTCCATGCGACCCATCAACGCAACATCCGCCTTATGACTGGCGCGCAGCGGCGACACCTGCACGGCAGGCGACTCGCCGTAAAAATTCGGCAAGGTGTAAATCAGCCCGGCCAGCAACGCGGCCAGAACCAGCAGATATTTCCACAATGGATATTGGTTCATTTAAACCTCGAATGATTAAGGGGTGGCATCTGGTAGCCGGTAGCCGGGGGCTAGAGGCTGCCGGCTACCGGCTAGCCCCCTTCACTTAATAGCTTTGATCGTTCCCTTGGGCAACACGCTTTGAATCCCGATCTTCTGAACCGTCACCACAAGATTCTCGGCGATTTCCACGCCGACGTATTGTTCATACACCTTGCTGACAGTCCCGACTTCGCCTCCAATCGTCACCACTTCATCGCCCCGTTGCAGCGCCGCGATCATGGCTTTATGTTCCTTGGCGCGCTTGGACTGCGGACGCAGTATCAAGAAGTAAAACACCGCGATCAGCGCGATCAACGGCAGAAAATTCATGACTCCGCCGCCCGATGCAGCAGCAGTCGCTTCTGCATATGCATTATTGATAAACATTATTCACTCTCCAAAGATGAAACAAAAGGCGCGCATTCTATCATGAAGCCGTGGCTATGACTCATGGCTAACACTCATTCCTGGCTCTCTTGTCCGGCACGCATCCGCCGGAAACGCGCCACGAAATCGGCGAACGCATCGGCTTCGATAGACGCGCGGATCTCGCCCATCAACTGCTGGTAGTAATACAGATTATGGATGGTATTGAGGCGCGCGCCGAGGATCTCGCCGATGCGATGCAGGTGATGCAGGTAAGCCCGGCTGAAGTTGCGGCAGGTGTAACAATCGCACTGCTCGTCCAGCGGGCGCAGGTCCAGCCGGTATTGCGCGTTCTTGATCTTGATGTCGCCGCGGCGCGTGAACATCATCCCGTTGCGCGCATTGCGCGTCGGCATCACGCAATCGAACATGTCGATGCCCTGCGCGACTGCCGCCACGATATCTTCCGGCGTGCCCACCCCCATCAGGTAGCGCGGCTTGTCCTGCGGCAACTGCGGCGCGGTGTGCGCCAAGATGCGCAGCATGTCTGGTTTTGGCTCGCCGACCGACAGCCCGCCGATGGCGTAACCGTCGAAGCCGATCTTGACCAGGCCGGACAGTGACTCGTCGCGCAGAGGCTCGAACATCCCGCCCTGCACGATGCCAAACAGCGCGTTGGGATTTCCCTCATGCGCAGTTTTGGAACGAGCCGCCCAGCGCAGCGACAAACGCATCGAATCGTCCGCCTCGCGTTCGTTCGCCGGATACGGCGTGCATTCGTCGAACACCATCGCGATGTCGGCATTCAATTCGCGCTGGATGCGCATGGATTCTTCCGGTGACAGAAAACATTTATCGCCGTTCACCGGCGACTGGAACGCCACCCCCTGCTCGGTGATCTTGCGCAACTCACCCAGGCTATACACCTGAAACCCGCCAGAATCAGTGAGTATCGGGCCATCCCAACCCATGAAGCGATGTAGCCCACCATGTGCCGCGATCACCTCGGTCCCGGGCCGCAGCCACAAATGAAAAGTATTGCCCAGCACGATTTGCGCGCCGATCTCTTTCAACTCGACTGGCGACATCGCCTTCACCGTTCCATAAGTGCCGACCGGCATGAATGCAGGGGTTTCGACCGTACCGTGCGCCAGCGTCAACCGCCCGCGCCGCGCCAGCTCTGAAGTTTTGAATAAGGAAAATTCCATTGCCGCCCTTTAACTAAATATTTCGTTCGACCAACCCTAGTCGTTGGTAGTTGGTAGGTTGGGTTAGCGCAGCGTAACCCAACATTTTCAAATATTTCATCGCCGAATCCGAAATGTTGGGTTACGCGGCAAGCCGCTAACCCAACCTACAAAACCGACTTGTTGCGTTCAATCAACATCGCATCGCCATAGCTGAAGAAGCGATACTCCTGCTCCACCGCATGACGATACGCGGCCAGCATTTGCTGCATCCCGCCAAACGCACACACCAGCATCAGCAGCGTGGACTTGGGCAGATGGAAATTGGTGAGCAGAACATCAACGATCTTAAAGCGATAGCCCGGCGTGATGAAAATATCAGTCTCGCCGCTCTCGGCGTTCAATGTGCCACTCCGCCCCGCGCTCTCCAGCGTGCGCATACTGGTCGTCCCCACCGCGATCACCCGCCCGCCTGCGGCGCGTGCCCGAGTGATCGCAGCCACGCTGGCAGGAGAAATTTCGTAGCGTTCGCTGTGCATGATGTGCTCATCTATCTGCTCGGCGCGCACCGGCTGGAACGTTCCCGCACCGACATGCAAGGTAACGTAAACGATCGTCACCCCTTTATCGCGCAAGGCTTGCAGCATGGCTTCATCGAAATGCAGCCCCGCCGTGGGAGCGGCGACTGAGCCCGCGACGCGCGCAAACACGGTCTGGTAACGCTGCTCATCCCCGGCATCGGGGGCATGGGTAATATAGGGCGGCAGCGGCAGTTGCCCATACTGCTCGAGCAATGCGTACACAGCTTGATCATGCTCGAAGCGCAAACGAAAAAATTCACCCTCGCGCCCCAGCACTACGGCCCGCAAATCTTTCCCGATGCGCAACACACTTCCCGCTTGGGGCGCATGGCTGGCGCGCAGTTGCGCCAATACCTCGTGTTCGTTCAACACCCGCTCGACCAGCACTTCGACTTTGCCGCCGCTTTCCTTGCTGCCAAACAAACGCGCCTTGATGACGCGCGTGTCGTTCAGCACCAGCACATCGTCCGGCCTGACCAGTTGCAGCAGCCCGGCGAAGCGAATATCCTCCAGCGCGCCATCGTGCGCATACAACAAACGGCTGGAACCGCGCTGTTCCGGCGGATGCTGTGCGATCAACCGCTCGGGCAAGACATAATCAAATTCATCGGTACGCATGAACAACGCTGGGAATTTTGCAAAGCCGGGATTGTAGTTGATATGGCGCGGCGCTTCATGGATAATGCCACCCGCTTAGCCGGGGTGATGGAACTGGTAGACGTGCCGGACTCAAAATCCGGTGCCAGAAATGGTGTGGGGGTTCGAGTCCCCCCCCCGGCACCACCTGTTCAATCGTGTGCAGCAGTGTCAACCAAACAAATACGCACAGCGTTACTGGCATCGACACTTTAGTGTCTTAAACAAACGTTAATTAATCTTTTTTATAAAATTGTAGTTCATAATGAACAAACTATTATCTGTAATGATCGCTGCTGCATTCGCTGCTGTTACCTTCTCTGCTGTTGCTGCTGACGCAGCCATGGCTCCTGCCGCCAAACCGGCGGCGGCGGCAAAGCCGGCGATGGAAAAGGCCGCGCCTGCTGCATCGAAAAAGGCGAATCCCCAGCATACAAAAATGAAAAACTGCAACATGGAAGCCAAAGAAAAAGGCCTTAAAAAAGCCGAACGCAAGGCATTCATGAAATCTTGCCTGAAAAAAGATGCTTAACAGGGTATAGTTCGACCCATAGTAGTAACCCGGTGGTTTTGGGTGAATTGAAAAGGCAGGGGAGACCCTGCCTTTTCCTTTGCATTCGGTTCCCAACTTGATATGACTAACGAGCAAGCTCGTTCCCCCTATCTAAATCCCCCTCGCTACGCTCTCCCCCTGCGCAAGCGGGAGAAAGGATAAACGTGAAAATCAGTTCTAAATCCCGCGTCGTGGTCGGCATGTCCGGCGGAGTGGATTCCTCCGTCACCGCATTGTTGCTCAAGCAACAAGGCTATGACGTGATCGGCCTGTTCATGAAAAACTGGGAGGATGACGACGACGATGAATACTGCTCGTCGCGCCAGGACTTGCTGGATGCGGTCTCGATCGCCGACACCATCGGTATTCCTATCGAGGCGGTGAATTTTTCCAAAGAATATAAAGAGCGCGTGTTCAGTTATTTCCTGCGCGAATATGAATTCGGGCGCACTCCCAACCCAGACATCCTGTGCAATTCTGAAATCAAGTTCAAGGCGTTTCTCGACCACGCCATACAACTGGGAGCGGACGCCATCGCCACTGGGCACTACGCGCAAATCCGCGAAGTGGATGGGCTGTTCCAACTGTTAAAAGCCAACGACGGCGGCAAGGATCAAAGCTACTTCCTGCATCGTTTGAATCAAACGCAACTCAGTCACGCAATGTTCCCCCTCGGCAAACTGCTGAAATCGCAAGTGCGCACTATCGCCGAACAACATGGCCTGTCCAATCACGCCAAGCGCGACAGCACCGGCATTTGCTTCATCGGCGAGCGTCCGTTTCGCGAATTTCTGAATCGCTATTTGCCCACGCAGCCGGGCCAGATGCGCACGCCGGAAGGCAATATGGTCGGGCAGCACATCGGGCTGTCGTTCTACACGATCGGACAGCGCCAGGGCTTAGGAATTGGCGGAGCCAAGGACGCTTCGGGCGAGCCGTGGTTTGTGGCGGGCAAGGACATGGAAAAGAATCGCCTGATTGTGGTGCAAGGCCATGACCACCCCGCACTGTTAAGCACTCGCCTGACCGCGCTGGACAGCCACTGGATCAGCGGCACTGCACCAAAACTCGATCATTCCTATGCCGCCAAGACACGCTATCGGCAAGCCGATGCGCCTTGCCACCTTACATACCTTGCCGATAGCCGCTGCGAGATCACTTTCGACGAGGCGCAGTGGGCGGTGACACCCGGACAATCTGTAGTGGTCTACGATGGGGAAGTTTGTCTGGGCGGCGCAATCATTTCGTAGGATGGGTGGGGCCCTTCGGTTTCGCTCAGGACAGGCTCCGCGATACCCATCACACCCCGCGTATTGATGGGTATCGGCCTGCGGCCTCAACCCATCCTACGGCTTAATTTCGCGTAAAATGTGCGCTTTACGATTCAAGGTGTAATCATGACCACACTCACCAAACTCACCGCCCTCTCCCCGCTGGACGGCCGCTATCACGGCAAGGTGGATGCCTTGCGCGATTATTTCAGCGAATTTGGCCTGATCCGTTTTCGCGTGCTGATCGAAATCGAGTGGCTCAAGGCGCTCAGCGCGCAAGCCGACATTGCCGAAATCGCGCCGTTCTCCGCCGCCGCCATCGCGCAACTGGATGCGCTTCATGTCAATTTCTGCGAAGCCGACGCGCTCGCCATTAAATCCATCGAGGCCACCACCAACCACGATGTGAAAGCCGTCGAATACTGGCTGCGCGAAAAACTCTCCGTCGCGCCGGGAACGGCCCAGACACTGGAATTCATCCACTTCGCCTGCACTTCCGAAGACATCAACAACCTCAGCCATGCGCTGATGCTCAAAGGCGCGCGCGATGCCGTGATGCTGCCGACGCTGAATGTGCTCACCACCCGGCTGCAAAACCTCGCCCATCAACTTGCCGACCTGCCGATGCTGTGCCGCACCCACGGCCAGACCGCCACGCCGAGCACGCTGGGCAAGGAAATGGCCAACGCGGTGTATCGTTTACGCCGCGCCGAGCAACGCTTGGCCGGCACGGAGATCCTCGGCAAGATCAACGGCGCAGTGGGCAACTATAACGCGCACCTGGCGGCCTATCCCAAGGTGGACTGGGAGAATTTCGCGCAGCGCTTCGTCGGCGCGCGCGGCATCGCCTTCAACCCCTACACCACCCAGATCGAGCCGCACGATTACATGGCGGAACTGTTCGACGCCTATGCGCGCATCAACACTATTTTAATAGACCTGAACCGTGACATCTGGGGCTACATTTCGCTGGGCTATTTCAAGCAGAAGGTGGTCAAAGGCGAAGTCGGCTCTTCGACCATGCCGCATAAAGTAAATCCGATAGACTTCGAAAATTCCGAGGGCAACCTCGGTCTGGCTAATGCGCTGCTGCGCCACCTTTCCGAAAAGCTGCCGATCTCGCGCTGGCAGCGCGATCTCACCGATTCCACGGTATTACGCAACATGGGCGTGGCGCTCGGCTATACGCTGCTCGCATATGAGTCTTGCCTGAAGGGTCTGAACAAACTGGAAGCCAACCCGCAGCGCATCGCGGATGATTTGAACGTAAGCTGGGAAGTGATGGCGGAAGCTATCCAGACCGTGATGCGCCGCTACGGCATAGCCGATGCCTATGACAAGCTCAAAGAACTGACACGCGGCAAAGATGGCATCAACCGCGCTACCCTGCAAGCTTTCATCGCCAGGCTGGACATTCCGGAGGCGGAAAAACAACGCCTGCTGCAACTGGCTCCTGACACATACATCGGCAAAGCGGCGGAGTTGGCGAAGCGGATTTAGAATCCCGGTACCAAAGTAACGCCTTACCTCCCCCTCAGTCCCCCTTGTCGGGGGGAAGCGTTTAAGCCTCCCCTGTTTCTCCCCCTGACAAGGGGGGTGGGGGTTAGGGAGGTTTGGAGGGGTTGGTTTGCGAAGATTCAAGCGTTACATGGCACTAGTCGTTCTATTCCAATTCCGGATTCCATCCATGTTCACGCGCACGCTTCACCGCCTGCTCATAAAGCCGCATGTAGCGCACGCGTAAATCTGGTGGCAGATGGCTGGGTATATGGCCATATTTTTTCCATTCGGCATAAACCTTTTCATACAACTCTTGAATTTGCCCACGTGTCCAGCCTGCGCAGCCCTGGCTTTCCGGCAAAACGCCAAACACCCATGCATCGCGAATAATGCGGCCCTGGTCGGTCATGCCGCCGAACAAGTCGTTCTCTATGCCCACGTATTTATCCATCATGATGGTTCCTTATCTGGTTAGGCCGGCATAGAGTAGCGGCAATTTCTCCGGCAGCCGCTCAACGTGATCGACCACCATGTAATTCCTGCTGCCAAAGATACGCGCAACATATTGATCGGCGCGCAGGCACAGTGTCATGCAAAAAGTCGCAATGCCGTTTCGCGTCACATCTTCGACTGCCTGCTTGGCATCGTAGCGCAGATATTGCGGATCGCGCACATCAATGTCAGCAGTTTCGTCATCTGCAAAGTGGGTAGCGGACATTTCTACCTGGCAAAAAAAAGGATATTCCTATAGGGCATCTCTAAAAATTCAAAATCCTAAGCCAGGCAAGGCGCGCTAAAATTTTTAGCGCGCCGCATATGTTTGACCCTTCGACCGGGCTCAGGACAGGAATGTAAGCGTTAAATTTCTTGAGCAACGCAGCATCGCGACGGAGTTTGGATTTTTAGAGGTGCCCTATATTAGAAACGTAGCCAGCCCAAGCAGCATGCCCATGCTCACGACGTCGGTGGCAGTGGTCAGGAAAATGCTCGATGCCGTCGCGGGGTCGGTGCCGAAGCGCTTGAGCGCGAGCGGGACAAGGGCGCCGGAAATGCCGCTGATGGTGCAGGCTCCGACCATCGCCAGGAAAACCACGATAGCCAGCACCAGCGCATGGGGCGAGTGCTGCGAGGTCGCGATAACGTACATCGCGATTCCCGTGACTATTCCGACCGGAGCACCGTTCATCGCGCCGAGCAGCCCTTCCTTGACGATCAGCGCGCGTTCGTCGCCGGATTTTATCTCGCCCAGGGTGATGCCCCGCAGCGTAACCGCGAGCGCCTGGCAGCCGGTGTTTCCCGACTGGCCGGCCAGCACCGGAAGAAACACCGCAAGGATGACGAGCTGGTCTATCGTCCCCTGGAACATGGCCACCACGCCGCCCGCCAAAAATGCAGTCAGCAGGTTGAGTTGCAACCACGGATGGCGAAACATGAAGCTGCGCAGCATCGGCGTCGAGATGCGCTCCTCTTTTTCGACGCCGACCATGCTGCCGGCCTGAGCGGTGATTTCGAAAGCTTCCGCTTCGAAGATCGCCTGGCCGCGCACCAGGCCCAGCAACTTTTCCTGTGCGTCGCACACCGGATAGACCGGATAATGGCGGCTGAGCGACAGCTTCATCGCTTCCGACACGGCCATACCGGGGCGGAACACGAACACTTCATGCAGCATGATGTCGGCGAGCCGCGCCTCCCGCTCGGAAAACAACAGGTCGCGCATCGTGACCAGGCCCAGCAGCTTGCCATCCGGATCCGTCACATAACCGTAAGTGATGAGCGCGGTTTTGACCAGCGCGCGCAGTATTTCGACCGCCTCCCCCACCGTCATGCCGGGATGGAATACGGCATACGCCGGCTCCATGAAATAGCCGACAACGCCGGTCTCGAACGAACGGTTGCGCTCCCATTGGCGCGCAAGTTCCGGCGGGGCGCAAGCGGTGATCGCCTGGCGATGTTGGTCCGGCAACGCGGCCAGGATGTCCTGGATAAAAGACGGATTGAGTTCGGCGAGCGCCTCGAAGGCAACAGGAGCGGCTTCCGCAACGAGCAGCGCGGCGGCCTCATTCGGCGGGTGCGCGCCGAGCTCGGCGACTAACCGCCGTCGCGCTTCATCGTTCTGCGGTTGGGCGACAAACAGGGTTCGGTTATGCATCGTTGTCCTCCTTGGCCGGGGCGTCAAATTCCTGCGACAAGGGGAGCAGATAGCCCCTGACTCCCTCTGCGGTAGAGAGGTTAACCCGCCTGAGACTTTTCAGGTTGTCGTTTTTTTCCTGAACAGCGCCGATTGTGCATGCGCGTGAAAGCCTTCGCCAAACGCAAGTGTAGCGGCAATATCACCCAACTTTTGCGCGCCTTGCGCGGAAACATGGATCAGGCTGCTGCGTTTCTGGAAGTCGTATACGCCCAGCGGCGAGGAAAAGCGCGCCGTGCCGGAAGTCGGCAAGACGTGGTTCGGCCCGGCGCAGTAATCGCCGAGCGCTTCCGAAGTGTAGCGACCCAGAAAAATCGCACCAGCGTGTTTTATTTTTGGCAGCCATGCTTGCGGGTCTGCCACCGACAGCTCCAGATGCTCCGGCGCGATGCGGTTGCCGATGGCACAGGCCTCGGTCAAATCGGCGACATGGATCAACGCGCCGCGATGCTCCAGCGCGGTCTGGATGATGTCGCGTCGCGGCATCTGCTCCAGCAGGCGGTCTGCGCTGTGCGCCACAGCCTCGATGAATTTTTGATCCGGCGACAACAGGATCGCCTGCGCCAGTTCGTCGTGTTCGGCCTGCGAGAACATATCCATCGCGATCCAGTCCGGGTCGGTTTGCCCGTCGCAGATCACCAGGATTTCCGACGGACCCGCGATCATGTCTATGCCGCACACGCCGAACACACGGCGTTTTGCGGTCGCCACATAGGCATTGCCGGGGCCGACGATCTTGTCCACCTTGGGGATGGTCGCGGTGCCGTAAGCCAGCGCCGCCACCGCTTGCGCGCCGCCGACGGTGAACACGCGATCCACGCCCGCCAGATAAGCCGCCGCCAGCACCAGTTGATTCTTCACGCCGTCCGGGGTCGGCACCACCATGATGAGTTCGCCCACACCCGCCACTTTCGCGGGCAGCGCGTTCATCAATACCGAGGACGGATAAGCCGCCTTGCCGCCCGGCACGTACAGGCCGACGCGATCCAGCGGGGTCACTTGCTGACCGAGCAGTGTGCCGTCAGCATCGGTGTAGCTCCACGATGCTTGCACTTGCTTCCTGTGATAATCCGTCACGCGCTGCGCGGCTTGTTCCAGCGCGTTACGCTGTTCCGATGGCAGCCCATCGAATGCCGTGCGCAATTCGGCACGCGGCAATTCCAGCGCTGCGGCATTCTGCAAAGTCAGGCGGTCGAACCTGGCGGTGTATTCGAGCACGGCCGCATCGCCGCGCTTGCGCACGTCCGCGAGTATGCCGGCCACGGTCGCTTCCAGCTTTTCATCGGCGGTCGCCTCGAATGCCAGCAACTGATTCAGTTGCGCATCGAAGTCGGCTTGTTTGGTCGAGAGTCGTTTGATGTTAATTTTCCACCAATCTAGATTGTCATAACGGCGCAACGCCCCGAAGGTGGGGTGGTGCC
>JANONV010000252.1:0-19066 GCA_031421015.1 Gallionella sp.
TGCGCGACCCGCGCCGCTTTGGTGCGGTGCTTTGGCATCCCGGCGATGCAAACACCCACCCGCTGCTCGCGACACTCGGCCCGGAACCCTTGGAAAGTGATTTCGATGCGCGCTATCTCCATCAAGCCACGCGCGAACGCAGCGTCAGCATCAAACAATGCATCATGGACAACCACGTCGTGGTCGGCGTGGGCAACATCTACGCCAACGAAGCCCTGTTCCGCGCCGGCATCAAACCGCAACTCGCCGCCGGAAAACTCAGCCTGCCGCGCTGCGCAAAACTGGTCGAAGAAATCCGCGCGACGCTGGCCGAAGCGATCAACTTGGGCGGCAGCAGCCTGCGAGATTTTGTCAACACCTCGGGCCAACCCGGCTACTTCCAGCAACACTATTGGGTGTATGGACGCGGCGGCGAACCCTGCCGCCGTTGCGCTACAATCATCAAGCAGATCCGGCAGGGGCAGCGCTCCAGTTTTTATTGTGGAGCCTGCCAGAAATAATCGTTTTAATTACCGAGTGCCAACCGGAGGAAACATGAAATACATCTTGCTCGCTGTTGCTCTAATACTCACTGCCTGCGACAACTCCACCCCTGCGCCAAAAATCGCTGCTTCTCAACGCGAAGCACTTGAAAAAGCCAAGGGAGTAGAACAAGCGGTGCAAAAATCTGCCGAAGAATCGAAGCAGAAAATCGAGGATGCGGAGAAGTAGTCCGCAACAGCGAGGTAGCGAGGTAGGATGGGTGGAGCGTAGCGATACCCATCGCTTTACGTCATCAAATTGATGGGTATCGTTATGCTCCACCCATCCTACACATTATCTATTTGCCTTTGGCCGCCGTCAGCTTTTCATACTTGGCTTGTAACTGGTCTTTGCTTTCCGCAAACGCCAGCGGGATGCAGTCTACCGGGCACACTTCCACGCATTGCGGCGTGTCGTAGTGGCCTACGCATTCGGTGCATTTGTTCGGGTCGATGACATAAATGGTGTCGCCTTGCGAGATCGCGTCGTTCGGGCATTCCGGCTCGCATACGTCGCAGTTGATGCATTCATCGGTAATCATCAGTGCCATGTTTATTTTTCCTTGTTGCTGATATTTTTTGGGTTGCTGAAATTTTTTTGCTGCAATTTTTTCACCACATAGGGCGACACAAACTTGCTGACATCGCCGCCGAAGCGCGCGACCTCGCGCACCATGCTGGCCGAAATAAAAGTGTACTGTTCCGCCGGGGTCAGGAACAGCGTCTCGACTTCGGGATACAAATTGCGGTTCATGCCCGCCAGCTGAAACTCGTATTCAAAATCCGACACCGCGCGTAATCCGCGCAACACCACACGGGCATCTTGCGCTTGCACGAAGTTCATCAACAAGCCGTTGAAGCCTTCCACGCGCACGTTGGCAAAATCCGCGAAAATCACGCGTGACATTTCCACCCGCTCATCCAGCGCGAACAAGGTCTTCTCGCGGCTCTCCGCAACCGCCACGATGACTTCGTCGAACAATCCGGCGGCACGCCGCACCACGTCTTCGTGGCCGCGCGTGATAGGATCGAATGTCCCCGGATAAACCACCTTAATCATGGCAAATTCAATTGGCGGACAAATCCACCCGCAAGGAGTAGGCCGTCGGGTACCCTGCTACTGCGTAGCGACCCTCTCGCTCGCGGTGTCGCGTGCTCGCTCATTCCTCGTCTATCCATCGTGATATGCCTCGTCATTCGCTGCGCGGCTCCTTGCGCTTTATCCCGCTAATTAAATTTGCGAAATCGTTAGTAGTTGGTAATGCACCTGCCCGGCCTTGCCGGATTTCATCACCTGCCAAGGTAATGGTGCGGCTATCGCTGCACCGGATTCAACATACAGCACGCCATTTTCGTTCAGGCGTTGCGGCAAAATCTGCAACAGCTTGGGCAGGCAATCGCTCTGAAATGGCGGGTCTAAAAAAATCACGTCATACCGCTGCACATCGCGGGAGGCGAATTCTAGCCCATCCTGAGCGTGTGCGAAAACATTGGCGCAGCCCAGCTTTCTGACATTGTCCTGCAAGGCGTGAAGAACCACGGGATTCTTCTCCACCATCACCACCCGCTCCGCCCCGCGCGAAGCGGCCTCAAAACCCAGCGCGCCGCTACCGGCAAACAGGTCCAGACAAGATCTCCCATGCAGCGTTTGCCCCAGCCAGTTGAACAAGGTCTCGCGCACGCGATCCGGGGTGGGACGCAAACCCTGCGCATCGGGAAAGCTGATCACGCGGCTGCGCATGTCTCCGCCGATGATCCTCAGTTTATTCAGCATATTGCTCGTTATTTTGCAGCCCCTTCGGGTGCACCGACGATCACCGTCGCCATCGCCTGCGGATCGATGTGGCGCTCGAACGCATCTTTGATCTGCGCCACAGTCACGCTATCGACATTGCGCGTAAAATCATCCAGATAGGTCAGCGGCAGATCGTAGAAGCCGATGATGCTCAGATAGCCGAGTATCTTGCGGTTGCTGTCGATACGCATCGGGAAACCGCCGACGATGTTCTGCTTGGCTGCCAGCAACTCTTTTTCCGTTACACCCTTGGCGATGAATTCCACCAGCGTCTTGCGCACCAGTTGCAGAGCCTCATCGGCCTGCTCTTTCTTGGTTTGCAGCCCGATCTGGAACACGCCCGGCTGTTTCAGCGGCATGAAATAACTGTACACGCTATAGGCCAAGCCGCGTTTTTCGCGCACCTCGCTCATCAGGCGCGACACGAATCCGCCGCCGCCGAGGATGTAGTTGCCGACATACAGCGGGAAGTAATCCGGATCGGCGCGCGCCATACCCGGCACACCGATTAAAATGTGGCTCTGCGTGGCGGGATGAGGGATACGCTGCTCGGTAGCATGGATCTTCATCCTGACTTCGGGCATCTTGACTTCGGGCATCACCACCTTGGGCAACGCACTTGCCGAAGCAGACAGTTTCGCCGTCAGTTGTTGCGCAATGGCCTCGGCCTGGGCGCGCGTGACGTCACCCATGATGGCAACCACCGCGTTGCCTGCGGTGTAATGCGCGCGATAAAAACCCTTCAGGTCTTGCGTGGTGATTTTTTCCACGCTGGCGATCTCGCCGGAAACCGGCAATGCATAAGGATGCGCGCCAAACACCGCCTGCTGAAAGGCCTTGTCGGCGATGCTCTCCGGCCTGGTCTCCGCTTCTTTCAAGGCGGAAATCAGGCGCGCTTTTTCGCGCGCCAGGATCGTGTCCGGAAACACCGGTTGTTGCAGCACGCGCGCCATGATGTCCAGCGCCTTACCGCGCTGCGCCGCGCTGCTCAGCGTGCGCAATGAAACGCCGGCCATGTCCTGACCGAAGCTGCCGCCGAATTGCGCGCCGATGTCCGCCATGCCGCGCGAGATTTCGTCCTCGCTCAAACCTTCCGCGCCCAGATCCAGCATCCGATGGGTCAAGCCCGCCACACCGGATTTATCCGCCGTGTCGAAGCTGCTGCCCGCCGGAACACTCACCGCCACATCCAGCATCGGGATGTTGTGGTCTTCCACGAACAACACCTGCGCGCCGCTGGCGCTCTGCCAGTGCTGGATGTTCGGGGTGGCAAAAACAACGGTTGAAATACAGCACAAAGCCGCAAGCCCAAAAAATTTGATCAGTTTTGAATTAGCGAACATGTGACGATCCTCCCTGCTTATGTTTCGGCTTGCCGGAAAGCGGCTGCGGAGCTAGTGTCGCCACGGTCAGATTATCGTCCTGTAAAAATTCCCCGGCGACTTGCTGCACTTGCTCTGCCGTGACCGCCTGAAGTTTTTCCAGCATCACCGGGATCGCCTGATGGCCCAGGCCGATGCTCTCCAACTGCCCGATCTGCATCGCCTGATAAAATAGCGAGTCGAGCTTAAACACTTCGCCCGCCATGACTTGCGCTTTGACGCGCAGCAATTCTTCCCCGCTCACGCCGTTCTTCACCAGTAGCGCGATCTCTTGACGCAACGCGGCTTCGACATCCCCCACCGTTTTCCCCTCGCTCGGCGTGGCTTCCAAAGTGAACACGCTGGGGCCGCGTGAAGTCGAGTCGTACCCTGCCCCCGCGCTGCTGGCGATTTTCTGCTCGCGCACCAGATGTTTGTTGAGGCGCGCCGACTCGCTGCCATCCAGTACGCCAGCCAGTACTGACAGCGCGTAAGGCTTCCAGTCCTGCCCTGGATCCTTGATCGTGGGCGTGTGGTAGCTCATCACCAACTGCGGCAATTCGGCGGGCGCTTTCACCACCAGCCGTTTGATGCCCACTTGCCGCGGCTCGGTAAAGTTCCGGCGCGCCGGCATCACACGTTTGTGGATTGCGCCGTAATAGCGTTGCGCCAGCTTGAACACTTCGTCAGCCTTCACATCGCCGGCGATGACCAGCGTCGCGTTGTTCGGCGCGTACCAGCGGTTGTACCAAACCCTGGCGTCGTTCACCGTGAGCGCTTCCAGGTCGCTCATCCAGCCGATCACCGGATTGCGATAAGGATGCTCCTGATAAACGGTCGCCATCAACTTTTCATACATCAGCGACTGCGGCTCATCGTCGGTGCGCGTGCGGCGTTCTTCCATGACCACCTTGATCTCCTTGCCGAATTCCGCCGCGGTCAAATTGAGGTTGTACATCCGATCCGATTCCAGCTGCATCGCCAGCGGCAATTTAGATTTGTGGAGAGTCTGGAAATAAGCGGTGTAGTCGCTGCTGGTAAAAGCGTTTTCGCGACCGCCCGCCGCCGCGATGCGCCTGGAAAATTCCCCCGCCGGCACGGCCTTGGTGCCTTTGAACATCATGTGCTCCAGCACATGCGCGATACCGGTGACGCCGATGTTCTCGTCCATGCTGCCGGCCTTGTACCAGATCTGCTGCACCACCACCGGCGCGCGGTGATCTTCCTTAACGATGACTTTCAATCCGTTCGTCAGGGTGCGCTCGAACACTTCCGCTTGCGCGGCGGTCTGCGGCCAACCCAACAATAATGTTAGATAAAACAAACAAGCTCTCATGTCTTCAACCCTTCAACTAATAAAACGGAACCCTGCAACGAATAAAAACGGAACCCTGCAACTATATTCGGCATAAAATACCTGCGCATTATGCGACATTTTTCCGCTCACCGACCACCCTCACACTAAATGTTTAACTTCCTGAAAAAAAATTCGCCTGATATAGCCGACACAAAATCCGGCAGCGGCTGGTTCGCGCAACTGAAATCCGGCCTGGCGCGCACCGGCGGGCAACTGACCGATCTGTTCGGTCGCGGCGGCAAGATAGACGATGACCTTTACGAAGAACTGGAAACCATCCTGATCACCGCCGATGTCGGCTTGAATGCGACCCAGGCGCTGCTCGCCGATCTGCGCCACCAGGTCAAGGAACAGCGCTTGAGCGAAGCCGCACAACTCAAGGAGGCCTTGGCGCTTTGCCTGCTCAAGCTGCTCAAACCGCTGGCGCAACCGCTGCAAGCCCCAGAAATGATCAAGGCGTATAAGCCGTTCGTCATCATGATGGTAGGCGTGAACGGCGCGGGCAAGACCACCTCGATCGGCAAACTGGCGAAGTATCTGCAAGGCCAGGGTTTGTCGGTGATGCTTGCGGCGGGCGACACGTTTCGTGCTGCGGCAAGAGAGCAATTGATGACTTGGGGCGAGCGCAACAACGTGACGGTGATCGCGCAGCAAGCCTGTCCTGAGCAAGGTCGAAGGGGCGGCGATGCCGCAGCCGTGATCTACGATGCCGTGCAATCTGCCAAAGCGCGCAACATCGACGTGGTGCTGGCCGACACCGCCGGACGGCTGACCACCCAGGCGCACCTGATGGAAGAGATCAAAAAAGTGAAGCGCGTCATCGCCAAAGCGTTGCCGAAAACACCGACATTGCCAGCCGCGCCGCACGAAGTGCTGCTGGTGCTGGATGCCAACACCGGGCAAAATGCGCTGAGCCAGGTCAAAGCCTTCGATCAGGCGCTCGGCGTGACCGGACTGATACTCACCAAGCTGGACGGCACGGCCAAGGGCGGGGTGATCGCCGCGATTGCGCATACTTATCGTGACCATGCGCATCCGATTTCGCTACGCTTCATCGGCGTGGGCGAAGGGCTGGACGACTTGCGTCCCTTTGTCGCGGAAGATTTTGTCGCGGCACTGTTGGGGATGGATGAATGATTACTAGTACCATATAACGCATGAATCTTCGCAAACCAACCCCTCCCGACCTCCCCTTATCAGGGGAGGAGCTAAGCTTCCCCCCTGACTGCGGAAGGGTCGCTGCGCAGCAGCGGGGTATCCACCGGCGTACCCGCGGGTGCAAGGGGGGACTGAGGGGGGTTGGTTTTAAGATGTTACAGCGTGCCAGGCCGAACATGCCAAAGCCCAATGTGGTGGGCGCAGCCCACCCTACGAGTGCGGCTTTGCCGCATGACAAATTCTGCTCAACATTTTTGGATATAGACGAATGATCGCCTTCAACCAAGTCCATAAACGCTACCCCGGCGGCTATCAGGCGCTGAAGAACGTCTCGTTCGAGATCGCCGAGGGCGAGATGGTATTCCTCACCGGGCACTCCGGCGCGGGCAAGAGCACCCTGCTCAAGCTGATCGCCGCGATCGAGCGCCCCAACCTCGGCAGCGTGCTGGTGAACAACAAGAATGTCGGCGTACTCAAAGAACGAGCGGTGCCTTATCTGCGCCGCAACCTCGGCATCATTTTTCAGGATCACAAGCTGCTGTTCGACCGCAGCGTGTTCGACAACGTCATGCTGCCGCTGCAGATCTGCGGTTTCGATTACCGCGAAAGCCACAAGCGGGTGCGCGCCGCGCTAGACAAGGTCGGCCTGCTCAAGCGCGAAAAATCCAACCTCATCGCGCTGTCCGGCGGCGAACAACAACGGCTGTGCATCGCCCGCGCCATCGTGAATCGCCCCGCCATCCTGCTGGCCGACGAGCCGACCGGCAATCTGGATGCGGAATACGCGCATGAGATCATGGTGATATTCAAATCCTTCCATCAGGTCGGCGCCACCCTGCTGATCTCCACCCACGATGAAAGCGTGCTGCAGGATACCAATGTGCGCGTGCTCAACCTCAGGCAGGGAGAGTTACAACCCGCTTCGCCCATCCCGACCTCGCCAGGCTCTGCACAGCCCAAAGCCCCCGCACAAACAAAAGGCCAAGCACAGGCATGAGACACGCGCTCGCACAAATCACCGGGGTGATGCGCCGCATGTTCGAGTCCCGGCTGGCGGGGTCGCTCAACATATTGGTCATTGGCATCGCGCTCAGCCTGCCGGCCGGCATGTATGTGCTGCTGCAAAATGCACAGGCACTGGTCGAACAACTCTCCGGCACTCCGCAGGTCAGCTTGTTCCTGAGCATGGACGCAAAAACGGATGACGTTGACAAGCTGCGCAAACAACTTACTCAACATCCGGCCATCGCGCGCATTGAATTCGTCGCCCGCGACCAGGCCATGGAACAACTCAAACAAAGCACCGGACTCGCCGACGTGATCGGTGGCCTGAGCCAGAACCCGTTACCGGATGCCTTCATCGTTTATCCCAAACAAAGCGAAGTGCAAGCGCTGGAAGAACTGCGCAACGAACTGGCGAAGCTGCCCAAGGTGGAGCTGGCGCAACTCGATTCAGCCTGGGCCTACAAGCTCGAAGCCCTGCTCAAGTTCGGGCGGATGCTGGCGCTGATACTCGCCAGCCTGCTCAGCCTCGCGCTGATCGCCGTCACCTTCAACACCATCCGCCTGCAAATTCTAACCCAGCGCGACGAGATCGAAGTCGCCAAACTGATAGGCGCGACCAACGGCTTCATCCGCCGCCCGTTCCTGTATTTCGGCGCGATCCAGGGGCTGCTCGGCGGCATCGCGGCCTGGCTCATCATCTCGCTGAGCCTGCTGCTACTCAACTGGCAACTTGGCGCACTGGCGCAACTCTACGCCAGCAAGTTCTCACTGCATCCGCTGTCGCCCGGCGACAGCCTGACACTGCTGCTGTTCTCGATGTATCTCGGCTGGCTGGGCGCGTGGCTGTCAGTGGCGCGGCATTTATCGCAGATCGAGCCGCGCTGAAATAAATTCAACGCCAGTAATTAAAGGCCATCATTTTCCTCGCTTGAAACGCTCGATCTCGCGTCGAGCACGCTTGGTCGGCCTGCCTTTAAAATGGAAAGGTTGTGACTGAGCCTTGAGTTGGGCAGCGATGGTTTCCCGCCGCTGCCGGCTATCGTCGGTCTCACGATAGAGTTTCTGTGCCTCGGATGCCGGGCCGCGTCTATTGGACAGTGCCAGCACCGCGACTATAAATTGCTTCTGCCCGATGTGGATGTACAGCATATCCCCCACCGCCACTGACTTGGCAGGTTTGACGCGCGCTTCATTGATATGCACTTTGCCGCACTCGACCGCGTCGGCTGCCATGGAGCGCGTCTTGAAAAAGCGCGCAGCGCAAAGCCACTTGTCGAGGCGGAATTTATCGGTGTTCTCGTCTGTGCTCATTGCCATGCGTCGAAAACGCATATCGTGTTGATCATAGTAGGCCATTATCCTTGCATATCAGCCGAAAATCATCGTCCTTTCGCTGGTGATCGGCCAGTTTGGTCGTTTGCAGTCAATCATGCGCCATGTCAAACTCCGCTTACGCGACTACATTGTGTAATATCTGCCCGAAATGTTTTCCTTTGCGCGCAAATCCATCCGGCTCTCCATGCATTCGTCCATGCTGTTGGTGGGCATTGTTCTTCTTTTTCCGTTGCAGTTGCTTGGCGCGGAACAATCTGCCGAGCAGGTACGACAATCCGATCGCATTGAAACTATCGATACCCCGCGTGATTATTTATCCGGGAAGTTCGTCGGGCTGGCAAGCAGTATCGATCGCTTCTTTGGTGATGATCGTAATTTCCAGGAGAGCAACAAAAGCGTGTTTCAACTGGATCTCACCAGGGTGTCCGGATATGGCGGTGACAACAAGTTCGTGCTATCAGGCAGGGCCAAGTTGAGATTGCCTGCAACCGAGGGGCGATTACATCTGCTGCTGGAATCAGACCCTGAGAAAAATATATCACCCGAGCCGGCAAAAGGTCAGGCGGATGTTAACAAGAATGTCGTTACACCTGCGAGTAATGTCGTTAAGCCAGAGAGTTATGCTGCGGCTCTGCGCTATGAGAAGGCGGAGGAGAGTCGTTGGCACTATAGTACGGATGCGGGGATTCGATTTCGGGGCATAACCACGGACCCGAATCCTTTCGCACGGGCAAGGGGTAGCTATTCGATGCCGCTGGATCAATGGCGGCTGAAAGCGGCTGAGACTTTGTTTTGGTTCCATACCATAGGCGCTGGTACAAGTACCCAGCTTGACGTGGAGCGCCTTATAAGCGAGCCGTTTCTGTTTCGTGCCACCAGTAACGCCACTTGGCTATATGACAAACGGAACTTCGACCTGCGTCAGGATTTGTCTGTTTATCACACCCTGAGCGAACGCACTGCCTTGCTGTATCAGGCGAGCGCGATTGGGGTTACTAATCCGCATGTTCAAGCGATGGATTATGTCGTATTGATGGTTTATCGTTACCGGTTGCATCGAAATTGGATATTCTTCGAATTAAGCCCGCAACTGCATTTCCCCAGAGAAAGAAATTTTCAATCCAATCCAACGTTCATCATGCGCCTGGAAATGCTATTCGATGGGTCGAAATGACACCTATTAAAGGGCGCCTCTAAAAATTTAGAGTTCGCCCAAATGCAAGGCACGGAAAAAATTTAGCAGCGCCGCATATATATGACCCTTCGACTGGGCTCAGGACAGGAATGTAAGCAAGAAATTTTTTTCCGCAACGCAGCAGTTGGGATACAACGAAGTTGCAGTGCAGGCTAACCTTCAGGTTATGCCGGAACTAAAATCTGGATTTTTAGAGATGCCCTAAATTTCACTGGCTGATTTCCTGCATCCCGCGCTGGTACACCTTGACATTGTTGCGGCCATTTTTCTTGGCATGATACATGGCGGTGTCGGCATTTTTGACCAGCAGCTTCTCGTCGCTGCCGTGTTCCGGATAGACGGCAATGCCTATGCTTGAGGAGATTTGCAGGCTGTGCCCCGCCAGTTCAAAAGGCCGGTTGAGGGCGTGGCGTATTTTCTCCCCGACCTTGCTGGCGTCTCGCTCCGCTTCGATGGTTGGCAGCAGCACGACGAATTCGTCGCCGCCCATGCGCGCTGCGGTATCGGACTCGCGCAGGCAATCCTGGATGCGCTGCGCGACTTCCTTCAGCAACAGATCGCCCACGCCGTGACCGTAGGTATCATTGACCGGTTTGAACTTGTCCAGATCGAGGAACATCAGCGCCAGATGCTCTTTGTGCCGTTGGGCGGCGGCGATCGCCTGTTGCAGACGGTCGTTGAATAATGCGCGGTTGGGCAGGTGGGTAAGCGCATCATATTGCGCCATGTGGCTCATGTGTTCCTCTATTTCCTTGCGTTCGCTGATGTCGGTTGAAATGCCGCACAAAGCGTAGATGCTGCCATCCCCGCGTCGCAGCGGAAGCTTGACCGACAGGAAAACATCCGCCGCCCCGGTGAGCAGGTTGAGATTGGTCTCTTCGCTTTGCAGCGTCTCTCCTTCCTTCAATACGCGAAGGTCGCTGTTACGCGTATTGGCGGCGGTATCGGCGTCGTAAAACTTGGTATCGTCGTAGCCGGCGATCTCTTCCATCGGCGCATCGAACCGCTCGCGCAACAGCCGGTTGGCGAACAGGTAGCGGCTTTGCGTGTCCTTCATGTAGATGTAGGCGCTGACGTTCTCCAGAATGTCGGAGAGCAGCTTCTCGCTCTCCTTGAGCGCCTGATCGGCATGGCTGCGGCCCAGCGCGATCCCGGCCAGATTGGCCGTTTGCACGATCAGGCGGATTTCGGCATCGGTAGGCTTATGCGCTTGATGATGATAAACGGCGAAGGTGCCGAGCACTTTGCCGGAAGCCGTACGTATCGGTTCCGACCAGCAAGCGCCCAACTTTGCCCTGCGCGCGAGTTCTTTATAGGGCGTCCAGTAAGGATGGGTCTGGACGTCTGCAACGATGACACGCTGGCCGGTAAAGGCTGCGGTGCCGCAAGAGCCGACACCGATACCGATCTCGATCCCGTTGATCGCTGCGTTATAGAAATCGGGCAAGCTGGGCGCGGCGCCGGTCACCAGGTGCTTGCCCGCGTTGTCGAGCAGCAAAATGCTGCACAGCATGGTCGGTTGCTCCTGCTCCACACCGCGCACGACAGCCTCCAGAATAGTAGCGAGCGGTGCGCCATGCGCCAGCATTTTCAGGACATGATTGCGGGTCTGTTCGCGTTGCTCGGACTGCTTGCGGTCAGCGGCATCACGAACCAGCCTGCGCCTGATTCGTATGATGTAAAAGACGGCGGCAGCGACAACGATGCTGCCGATCAGCAGCAAGGACAACGTTAGCGCCGCGTTGCCCTTCTGCAAGGCTGCTGCTGTTGCGGTGCCGCACAGCGCAACAAGTAGCGGCACCCACGTCAGGAAGCGCTTGATGAATGGCATAGTGCGGTGAGTGTTCAACGATTGGGGTGGCATGGAATTTTATGCTACCACATCTCGTCTTGCCGCGATTTCAAAAAGTAGCACGAACCTTTGAGCGTGGCTCGGCAGCAGCCTGATCGAACTTTATTGGCGGCCACTCTGACCTTGCTTAAAAGCGGATGATCCTTTGACAGTTGCCTTGAGTACCAGATCGCAAGTTTGTGCCGCATTGTTTTTTCGGCGACTTGATCTTCCCGCAACGGCTTCATTCCTGGTCAAGAATTAAAAAACAGCAAATCGGCTACCCGCCGCAGAATGGCAAGCGCCAAAAGAACAAACGGTTGAAATTCTCCCGGTTAACGGTTGCGATACAATTTAAGTGACGCAAGAAAATGTTTCACATTTTCTCGTGACGGTTTATCATTTGCTTGCGTTGGGTTTTACCGAAGGTGGTTTCCGAATTATGGTTGATCCGGCGGCAGGGACGCATCTTTAACCGCATCACATTGGTTGCCGCATCTTTCAACGTGTCAATACTATGAGGAGAACGATTATGGCTAAAGGACAACAACGCAAGAGCAAGGAAGCGAAGAAACCCAAGAAACAGCCAGCGCCTGCCAAGCTGACTGGCGCAATCGTCAAATATCACTAAGCGTTCGGCGTAGGGGCGCGATTCATCGCGCCCCTACCAATCTTCGATCATGCCCAAACGTACAACTCCTGATCACGCACGACTCGACCGCGTTGTCGCAGATGCACGCCGGCGTAGCAATGAACGCGAAGCAACCTATCGCGAACGGGCGCTCAAATTATTTCCATGGATTTGCGGGCGCTGTGGGCGCGAGTTTGCCGGTGCGCGTCTGCGCGAGTTGACGGTACACCACAAAGACCATGATCACGACAATAACCCGCCGGATGGCAGCAACTGGGAATTGCTCTGCTTGTATTGCCACGATAACGAGCATGCACGGGTTCTGGAAGAGGAAACACGGGTGAGAGGCTCCGGTGATGGGACGCCGGTGTCAACCTATAATCCATTCGTCGGCCTGCAGGCTCTGCTGAAAAAGAAGGGTTTATAGACTAATTATAGAGTCGACCATTATAAGGGCACCTCTAAAAATCCACATTTTAGTTCCGGCATAACCTGAAGGTTAGCCTGCACTGCAACTTCGTTGTATCCCAACTGCTGCGTTGCAGGAGCGGAGTAATTCCAATTCTATTCCAAAACGACAATAATTTTGTAGGGTGCGCTTGCGCACCAGTTGCTGATGGTGCGTAAATGCACCCTACATTAACCTGATTCAGATTCGCTTGGAAATCCGCTCCAGTGCTTGATTTTCAATATATTCTTGTCACAAATTGCGAAGGCTTAACCGATAACAGCCTAATGGACAATTCGGCTTGAAGCCAGCTCGTTTTCCTTCGGTTCGTATTGGAAACGCTACCTTCTGCCATACCTGCCCTGTCTCCAGCATCGAACCAATTTCCTTCCTGGCACTCTTACCTTGCGAGTGCTAGAATTACCGCAATTATCAAGGAGGAAAGGTCATGAATGCTGCAATGAGTCTGCCTATACCATCTGCCGTTGGCAGCCTGGAGAGCTATGTTCAATCGGTTAACCGCTTCCCGATTCTGTCGCAGGAGGAGGAGTTTGCCTTGGCGACGCGCTTTAAAACCGCGAATGATTTGGATGCGGCGCGCGAGTTGGTGCTTTCCCACTTGCGCGTGGTGGTCAGCGTGGCGCGCGGATATGCCGGTTATGGGCTGCCGCAGGCCGATTTGATCCAGGAGGGCAACATCGGCCTGATGAAGGCGGTGAAACGTTATGACCCCGAGCGCGGGGTGCGCTTGGTTTCGTTCGCGCTGCACTGGATACGCGCCGAGATTCACGAGTTCGTGGTGCGCAACTGGCGGCTGGTAAAAATCGCCACCACCAAGTCGCAGCGTAAGTTGTTCTTCAATCTGCGCAGCATGAAGCGGGGTTTGGAGCCGCTCAAACCGCAGCAAGTAAGCGAAATCGCACGGCAGCTCAACGTCAGCGAACACGATGTGGTGGAAATGGAAGCGCGTTTCGCCGGACATGAGGTCGCGCTGGAGCCGATAGGCGGCGATGACGAGGAGAGCTACGCGCCGATCCATTATCTGGCTGACAACGCGGAGCATGAGCCGGCTCAGATTCTTGAAACGACTGAGCGTGAGCGCCTGCAAACATCCAGCTTGGCGTATGCCCTGGCCGGCCTGGATGCACGCAGTCGCCGCATCGTCGAGGCACGCTGGTTAAACCAGGGGAAAGCGGCAACGCTGCATGAGTTGGCTGCAGAGTTCAATGTCTCCGCCGAACGTATCCGCCAAATCGAGCAGAAGGCGATGAGCAGGATGCATGCTGTACTGGCCTTGCCCGCCGCTTGACGGCATACCCCCGCAGGACAAAAAGCCGCAGTTTCTGCGGCTTTTTTACTTCACGATTTTCAAGTCGGGTTTGCGCGGTGTTGTCTTGGGATCTGTGCCTCCGGCATTTGCAGCCGGCGGAGGTTGTTGCGGGTCGCCGCCTTGAAACGCCAAGCCCTGTCCATTTTCCCTGGCGAATATGCCGATGACCGCTTCGACCGGAACCATCAGGTTGAATGGCGCGCCGTTAAAGCGCCCCGTGCAGGTGATCATCTCGTTGCCCATTTCCAGATTGCGCACCGCACCCGCGCTGAGGTTCAAAACGATTTGGCCGTCCTTCACATGTGCGCGCGGAACCTCGGTATGCTCGTCGACACGGACGGACAGATAGGGGGTCAGCCCGCTGTCCACACACCATTCGTAGATCGCGCGGATCAGGTACGGGCGCGTGGACAGATCGTTCATTCCAATCTCAGTTCGAAGGTGAAACAAGCCTGTCCTGAGCACAGCCGAAGGGGCGGCGACGAACGAACGACGCTGATAGTGCAGCTAGCACGGCTAGGAGTGAGAGAGGAAGCCAACACAGTTGCACCGATGAAATGTGATTGGAATCACTTGCGCATTGCTCTTTCAGACGCCGTCAATGAATCAATGAAACCTTGACGCGAGAACAGCCGCTCGGCGTATTTCATCAGCGGCGCGGCATCCTTGCCCATCTGGATGCCGTAGTGGTCGAGCCGCCATAGCAGCGGCGCAATCGCCACATCCAGCATGGAGAATTCATCGCCCAGCAAAAACTTTTGACTGGTCAATATCTGCGTGAGTTGGGTCAGGTTGTCGCGAGTCTCGGCACGAGCCTTGTCGGCAGACTTCGCCGCACCGCGCTCTATCACTTCGACCTGGCTGTAGATTTCCTGTTCGAAGCGGTGCAGAAACAGCCGCGCGCGGCCGCGCATGACGGGATCGGGCGGCATCAGTTGCGGATGCGGGAAGCGCTCGTCAATATATTCGTTGATGATGTTCGCTTCATACAACACCAGATCGCGCTCCACCAGCACGGGCACTTTCCCATAGGGATTGATCGCCGCGACATCCTCGGATTTATTCATCAAATCCACGTCTATCACCTCGAAATCCATGCCCTTTTCAAATAGCACGATCCGACAGCGGTGGCTGTAGGGGCAGGTCGTCCCTGAGTACAATCTCATCATGATGCGGATTATCCTTTAATCAACTGGATGCGTTGCATGCGCATGCGCACCAGGAAGAAGCCAATCGTTGCGACCACCCCGCTGACCACTATGGCGGACAGAATAGGGTATGAACCTGTGCCATCGACTCCGGCGATCCACACATAGCGTTCAAACAGCGTACCTATAATAATACCAGCGGCAACGGTCACAATCGCCCCTGCACTGTGTCGTATGTATGGTACGGCAAGCGCAGAAAATGGAATTACAAATTTCAGCGCGAACATCGCCCAAAAAATAAGGGTGTAATCGCCATCCTGCATGGCCACCATACGATCCCTCTCATAGGGGAAGTTGCCATACCAGATGGTCAGGTATTGCGCGAAGAAGGTATAAACCCACAACAACGTAAAGGCAAACAGCATTTGTGCCATGTAATTGTATATGTAGGGCTCCACCGGACGCAGCAGTTTATTGCGGTTGTTCAAAACGATGATCCAGATCACCAGGAACGCCAGGAACATGCCAAAATTACTGACGAAATGCTGCATCCCGTAGATCGCGCTATGCCAGGAAGGAACCATGGTCATTTCAAAGTCCCACGCCACCATCGTGCCATACAACACATAAGCGTAGGGAACCCAACAGGCGATGCGGTGGAAGCGAGCCGCGTCCTCCGGGCTGCGTTCGCTGACTGCCTGGCGCTGGATGAACACCCAGTGGATAGCCATCACCGCCAGCAATCCCATGATTTCACGCATCACCAGGAAAGTGTAGTTGTGCCATGCCGGGAGGTGTTGCGCATGTTCGCCGGTTTCCTTCAGCCATGGAAAAGTCAGCTCGCCACCAATCAGCAACACCACCAGCAACACGAGCGCTAATGGAAACAAGGCGAACAAGGAACTTGCCAGGATGCGAATCTCATATCTCCAGCGCGCGCCCACCAGATGCAACACGGCGCACAGCGTCACTCCGCCCAGCGCCAGATACAGCACCACCAGAAAATTCACGGTCAGAACCGACCAATTGCTATATGACAACATGTCGTCTCCTATTTAGTCTGCGCTGCGGCCGCAACGGGCGATTTTTGCAGCACGGCGCGCATGTAATTCACCACATGCCAACGCTCGATTGCAGATAGATCATTGGCATAGCCGGGCATCACCGCACCGCCAACGGTCATCATGCCGAATATATAGCCATCGGAATACTCTTGGGTATTCCAGGCATGCAGATCGTTGGATGAGGTCAAATTATATGGCTTCATAATCAGCTTCTCCCCGACCAGACCATCGCCGGCACCCGATTTCCCGTGACAGGCACTGCAATAAATCGCGAACAAGCGGTCGCCTGTTTCGACCGATTTAGCGTCTGCGGGAACGGGATTGGACATCTTCCTTGCATGCTCTAAATCCCTGACATAAACGGTGGTGCCGGCAACAGGCACAGAACGCTTGGGGAAAATCTTCATGCCCGGCTTGGCAGCATCAACGCTTTCTTGCGGCTTGATGCTGAGCTGATTCCTCATATCGTGATCCCACGGCCAAGCCTGCGCCAGAGATGGCGCGAGCAACAACACGATTGCTAAGGATAACCTTTTCATTTCCCCGCCTCTTCCTGAATTTCCAGTGCTTGATGTTTGGTGAAAATCGCCTTCAGGGTATTTGTTGCGCTCTCGTCGGATTTCACCAAAATTCCAATCTGGTCCTCCGATACCTTCGCGCTATATAAAGGAGAACGCCTGGCCGGCAAACCGGCGCAAATCAAGAAGCCGAGGACGGTGATATACACGCCGCCCAGAATAAACATCTCGTAGGTCAGCACAAAATTGGGGGGGAACGGCACGATAGGCTTGCCGCCCTTTATTTGCGCAAAGAAGTTTGCTTGCGCGCCAGCAATCAAAAAGAACGCCAGCAAACCGCCCGCCAGCGCACCCCCCAAGGTGTACCACTGCACGTAGACCGGCTTATGGCCCAACACCTCTTCTACATCCGGATGCTCGATCGGCGACTTCATAACCATGTCTTTGCCCGAATCGAAACCTTTGATGCTGGCACTGCGCAACTCTTTGATGGCTGCAGCGGCTTCATCAAAATTGTTGAACAACGCGAGTAAATGACGTTGGCTCATTTAGTGTACCCCCTTGCCGGCCGCTTCCAGATTTCCGGCTGCCGCCAGCTTTTTAGTTGACAGACTACGGTGATAAACCATTTCTTTCACCTCATACATAGAGACCGACGGGAAGATCTTGCAGAATCCCATGAACAGCAAGGTGAAAAAGCCGAAACTGCCGAACACGATGCCCCATTGCACAAAACTCGGCCATTGATTGTGATCCCAGGTCCACGGATAGTAGCCATGCGCAAAGGTCGGCGCGACGATCATCCAGCGCTCCAGCCACATACCCAGGTTTAACAGCAGTGACACCGTGAACATCAGCGGGATATGGGTTTGAAAGCGCTTGAAAGCCATGATCAGCGGCAAAATCGAACCACAGAAAATCATCGCCCACCAGAACGGCGCATAAATGCCGGTGGCTTTCAGCAACAGCACGTCCTTGGAGGCTTGATCATGCCCATACCAGACCGAGGCAAATTCGATCAGATTCAGGTAAGTCCACACCATCGCGATCGCAAAAGTCAGGCGCACGATCTTCTTCAGGATCGGCAGCGTCATGTATTCCTCAAACTTGAACACATAGCGCAAGATGATGAACAGCGTGATGATCGCAGCACAGCCGGAATACAGCGCACCCGCCACAAAATACGGCGGGAATGAGGTGATGTGCCAGCCGGGTTGTTGCGACATCGCAAAGTCGGAGGCCACGATGGAATGCACCGATACCGCCAGCGGAATCAGGAAGCAGGCGATGGTCAGGTAGGTAACCCGGAAATTTCGCCACTGGCGATCGGTTCCTTCCCAGCCCAGCGATAACGCCGAGTATAACTTCTTGCGCCAGCCCGGTTTCATGTTGTCGCGGCAAATCGCCAGATCGGGGATCATCCCCACGTACAGGAACAGGATCGACGAGGTCAGGTAAGTAAAGATCGCCATCGCATCCCACAGCAGCGGCGACTGGAAATTCGGCCATATCGTACGCTCATTGGGGTAGGGTATAGCATAATAAACTTGCCACGAACGGCCCAAGTGCACAAACACGAACAAGCCTGCAGTCATCAGCGAGAAGGTGGTCATCGCTTCGGCAAACCGGTAAATCGGCTTGCGCCAATCGGCATGCATCAAGTGCAGAATCGCCGACAGCAAAGTGCCGGAGTGGCTCATGCCGATCCAGAAGATGAAACTGGCGATATACAACCCCCACACATGGGAATTATTCTTGTTGGACACCCCCATCCCGTAAATATACTGATACGCCTCGCTACCAACACCCACAGCGAGCATGGCGAACGCGACGGCCAATATCACCCAATAAAGCTTTCTGGGTTTCTCCATACTACGCAGCACATCTTTGTTAATTTGCGCCCAAGCGATGTCTTCGCGAATATCTTTCATTGTTATGTCCTAAAGGAGTTGCAGCAATCTTGACAGCTTAAATGCTGCTTTCACGTACCCGTTGCATATACATGACCGAAGGATAGGCGCGCAGCTCTTCGAGCACACGATATCCGCGCAAGTTGCTCCCGCCTTCTTCCTTATCCTTGGTCTGAATATCTTTATCCAGCTCCACCTGCTGAGTTTTCCATTGCTTATGCACTCTGGATTCCGTGTCTATGATGTTGCCGAATGAAATCGCGCCCGGCGGGCAAGCCTGTTGACATGCGGTCTGCACATCGCCATCGCGCACCATCCGGTTGTCGTTTTTGGCGTTGTTCTTGGCAACTGTCAGCCGCTGCACGCAGAAGGTGCATTTTTCCATCACGCCTTTGCCGCGCACCGTCACATCGGGATTAAGCTGTAGATTCATTTCGGCAGGCCATGCGTTGTCGGTAG
>JANONV010000253.1:0-1883 GCA_031421015.1 Gallionella sp.
CGCTGAGCGTGACGTTGAGATGCTTGGCGATGTACCACTCCGGGAACAGGCGCATCTCGCGCAGCAGCAGTGCCTCGTCGTAGTGCGGCAATTCATTGTCGCGCGAGGCGAGTTGGATTTTGATCAGCGCGTCGGTTGCCGCTTCATAAAGTTCGCGCGCGGTACTGGCGTTTTCCCCGCCGCACAGGGCTTGCAGATAAGTGGTGGCGCCGAGGTCGGACAGCAGCAGAAAACCTTGGTCGAGGTCTTGCGCATACACCTGCGGCACATGCGTTCCGGCATCCTCGAATAATTTGGCTACATGCAGGAACGGGCGGCAGTCCTCGTGCTGCGGCGGGGCATCCATCACGATCAAGGCACGATCCGCAAATGTTGCGCGGAAGTAACGGCGGAAACTGGCGTCGGCGGAAGCCGGGGCGAGGACGAATTTTTCGTCGGGGAACAGGCCGTGCAGCCAATCGGTGAGTTGTTGCTGGCGTTGCATATTGGGGTATCCGGATAACCTTAATGGTAAACTTGCGAAAAAGGGTACCTCTAAAAATTCAAAATCCTAAGCCAGGCAAGGCGCGAAAATTTTTTAGCGCGCCGCATATGTTGTATATGTAAGCGTTAAAATTTTTTTAGCAACGCAGCATCGCGACGGGGTTTGGATTTTTAGAGGTACCCGAAAGTTTACCACCTTACTATTTGCTGCGCATTATGCGGTTTCGTTTCGAGCCCATCATCTTTTCCTTGCTTTGCTCCTTTGCGCACCTGGTTGGCGCGAGCGAAGATCCGCTCGCGCTGCGCATGGACAAAACCTCCATGACGTTGGCAGAGCAGACGCGGGAAACCCCCGCAATCGTGGAGGCGGATCGATTGACAGGCCAGCAGGATAACCGGATCGAGGCGGCGGGCAACGTGACTTTGCGCAAGGACGGCCAGTCCATCCGTGCGGATCGCCTGTCGTATTCCCAGGAGACGCAGGATCTCGATGCGCAGGGCGCGGTGGTATTGGAGCAAGACGGCAGCACCATGAGCGGACCGCATCTCAAGCTCAATCTGGACACCGGCATCGGCATCATGGAGCAGCCGCAATTTTATTTAAAGGAAAATGATGCGCGCGGCTCGGCGAATGTGATGCACATTCAGGACCAGCAGCATTTCATCCTGGATAAGGCGACTTACACCACCTGTCCGGCCGGCAACGACGACTGGCTGCTGAAAATGAACCGGCTGGAAATCGATCGCGACCGGCAAATCGGCATTGCCCGCCACACCCGGATAGAGTTCATGGGGGTGCCTATCCTGTATACGCCGTGGATGGACTTCCCGCTTAACGATCAGCGCAAGTCCGGTTTTCTGGCTCCGATATACGGCGCCACGGTCAATGGCGGCAGCGAATTGACCTTGCCTTATTACTGGAACATTGCGCCGAATCGCGATGCGACGATCGCCCCGCGCGCCATAGTCAAGCGCGGATTGATGTTTAACAACGAGTTTCGTTATTTGGGAGCGGGTTACGGCGGAGAAATGCAGGTGGACACGCTGCCCAATGACGCATTGGCGAAGCGCAGCCGCGACCGCTTCAGCCTGAAGCATAATCAAGCCCTGGCCGGAGGCTTGAATGGCTACGTCAACTTCAACCGTGTTTCGGATGACGCATACTTTCGGGATTTGTCCAACACGGTCAATGCCACTTCGCAGGTCAACCTGCTGCGGGAGGGAGCGCTGGGATATGACGCGGGCTGGTGGACTGCCGCCGCGCGCGCGCAACGCTTCCAAACCTTGCAGGATCCCGCCGCGCCTATCGTTGCGCCCTATGCGCGGTTGCCGCAAGTGACTCTCAACGCACAGCAGCACCGTTCCGGCGCGAACCTCGCTTTCGCCGGAGAGTATGTCGA
>JANONV010000254.1:0-2223 GCA_031421015.1 Gallionella sp.
CGCGAATATGATTGGCGCGGCGCGGCATGGCGGCCGGCACCACGCCGAGAATCTCCACCTCATGCCGGAGTGCGATCCCGGCGGCACGCGCATCTTCCAGATAACGGTATACCTCGCTTTCCTGCTTGCCCTCGGCACGCAGCATGGCCTGATACATGAATGGCGGAAATCCCGCCATCTTTCGCTCGGCCAGTTGCGACGCAGCCCAGCCCTCGAAGTCATGGGTCTGCAAGGCGCGAAACAGGGGGTGATCCGGAAAGGCGGTCTGGATCAGCACCTCGCCGGGCTTGTCGGCGCGTCCGGCGCGCCCGGCCACTTGCACCAGTTGCGCGAACAGTTTTTCCGGCGCTCGGAAGTCGCTGCTGTACAGCGCGCCGTCGGGATTGAGCACGCCGACCAGCGTCAGCGCGGGAAAGTCGTGCCCCTTGGCGAGCATCTGCGTGCCGACCAGTATGTCCACTTGATTGGCGTGGATCTGCTCGCGCATGGTCTGCCAAGCGCGCTTGCTGCGCGTGCTGTCGCGGTCTACCCGCAAAATTCGTGCTTCGGGGAAGCGTTCCTGCAACACGCTTTCCACGCGCTGCGTGCCGCTGCCGACCGGATGCAGTTCCGCGTTGCCGCAACTCGGACACGCGTGCGGCACACGCACTTGATAGCCGCAGTGATGGCAGCGCAGACGCTGGTCTTTCAAATGCAGCACCATCTTGCCCGCGCAATGTTTGCAGCCGGACAACCAGCCGCAGCCGGTGCACATCAGCACCGGCGCATAGCCGCGCCGGTTGATGAACAGCAGGCTCTGTTCCTTGCGCTCGATGCGCAGTGCTATTTCGCGCAGCAGATTTTCACTGATGCCGTGGTGCATCACCGTCTGGTTGATGTGGACGCAGCGCACCGTGGGCAGACGCGCTTCGGCCAGCGCGCGTCCGGTCAGCTTGAGCATTTGATAACGCCCGCTTTGCGCGTTGTGATAACTCTCCAGCGACGGTGTGGCCGACCCAAGCACTATCGGCACACCGCGCTGGCTGGCGCGAAAAATCGCCACGTCGCGCGCCGAGTAGCGCAAGCCATCCTGCTGTTTGTACGAGCTGTCGTGCTCCTCGTCCACGATGATCAGCGCGAGCCTGGGCAGTTCGGAGAATACTGACAACCGCGTGCCGAGCACGATCTGTGCCGCGCCAATTTGTGCCTGCTGCCAGTTATGCAGACGCTCGCCCTCCGACAGGCCGCTGTGCAGGCTGACCAGGTTCACATCAGGGAAGCGGCTGCGAAAATAATTTTCCAGTTGCGGCGTGAGATTGATTTCCGGCACCAGCAACAACACCTGCCCGCCACGTCGCAACACATCGTGCATCAGGTGCACATACACCTCGGTCTTGCCGCTGCCGGTGACGCCGAGCAGCAGGAAGCAGGCATAGCCGCTAGCCTGCGTGATTGCATCCACCGCGTGTTGTTGTTCGCTGGTGAGTGTGTGCGCGTTGTCGAAAACATGTTCAACAACTATTTCCCTCTCTCCTTGGTGGGAGAGGGGAGCTTCGTAATGCTCAACCCACCCCTCCGACACCAAAGCCTTCAACTGTGCCCCAACCGTCGCCGACAACGCCTTGAGTTGCGCCAGATTGCATGGCTGCTCTGCCAGTTTCGCCAGAATGCGCCGCTGCACCACTTTGCGTTTGGGGAACGGTTGCGACACGTTACTGGTGGAACTGCTAGCCATTCGACTAGGCGAGCCAACTACGCTCGCCAAGTCGCTGGTTATGGCGGAGCCAGCCGATTGCGGGAGCTGCCGTTCATCCGCCCCACCTCCGACTGAGGAAGCACTACCTTTTTTACGGGGCGGATTTTCGAGTTCGAGTGCCGCACCGCTTGCGCTCAATCGATACGACAAAACCGCTTTGATCGTGACCGGCTTATCTGAACGCAGCCGTGTGGGCAAGGCCGACAGCACCGTCTGCCCAATAGGGTAACGGTAGTAATCGCTGCAAAAGCGCAGCAGGTCGAGTGCCTCAGCCGACAGCGCCGCGCTGTCGTGCAACACCTGTACCACCGGTTTGATGCGCTCCTGCGATACATCCGTGGTGGCGGCACACTCCATCACCACCCCGACCATTTGCCTGCGTCCGAATGGCACGACCGCGCGCTGCCCCGCCGCGACCGCAACGCCTTCCGCCACCGTGTAATCGAACAGGGTGGGCAGCGGGACATCCAGAGCGATGCGGACTATTT
>JANONV010000255.1:0-3384 GCA_031421015.1 Gallionella sp.
CCCTACGCCATTTCACTTCGTTTTAGGGAAGCGCAGATTTATTCATAATTAGCTTGCATCACTCCATTGCGTTTCGTGGCAGTATGAGACTGACACTGGGAGCGGGGGCATATTGCCCGCGCTCCCAAGAAAATACGAATAAATCTGCGTTTCCTTAGAGAAATGGAATAACTTCTCCCATCCGCCCGAATCCCGTATCGAAGCCCATACTGTAAAGGGAACATCTAAATGGCGCCCGTATTTTGTGCGCGACCAAAACCTGTGCCGCTTGATGGTGCGTGAGCTTTTGTAAAAATTATTTTGGCTTGGCGCAACTCGTCGCTTACACATGTTTATTCGCCCGGCGATGCGCCTGGCATTGATCTTGCTGCTTCCTAATCTGTCACGACAGATTTATGGAATCAAATGAGCACCATGAGTTATATCAGCGTCATCGAGCGCTACCACTTGCATCGCGAGTCTTTAGACGAAATATTAGCTTCGATTTTGACCGGCATTGCAGAACCCAAGCTATTGGGCAACGAGGTAGAGTTGCGCAAGGCTATAGATTGTGTTGCGCAACATTATCCCTTTTCGGATTTGATTTATACGTTGGATCCGAAGGGCGTGCAATCCAGTGAAAACATCACGTGCGCCACGCGACGCGCAAATACAGGCGGCAACGTCGGCAGAGATCGCAGCCAGCGGCCATATTATCTGCTGGCAAAAGGCAGCGACGCTGTCATCGTGACGCAACCCTATTTATCCAGCGCCAACGGGCTGCTCTGCGTAACGGCAGCGACCAAACTGCATGGCGAAAACGGCGCATTGAACGGCTATATCGTGCTGGATATTGATCTTGCCAAAGCGGTGGAATTTCTGATGGGCGATATTTCGCGCAGACGCTTTCTGCCCACCTTCAAAGCCGTTTATAGCCTGATCGTGGCTGGTCTGTTCAGCGTGGTTGGCGTGTTGCTATATGCCGCGTCCATGGAAATGGCCGAGCTGTTTGCCATTCATGCGGACAAAGAAAAACTGCATTTGAAGCCATTCGGCGTCATTATTTTTCTGACCCTGGCGCTCGCAATTTTTGACCTGGGCAAAACCATTCTGGAAGAAGAAGTGCTGATGCACAAGGATATTTTTCGGCATAGCTCGACGCGCCGTACCATTACGCGCTTTATGGCAGCGATTCTCATTGCAGTGTCGATAGAGGCACTGCTGATCATGTTTCAAAGTGCTTTGGGCATCGGCGAAAATCTGCTGGTACAAGCCGTTTGGATGATGCTGGCCGCCGTGGGCTTATTGGTCGGGCTGGGTATTTATGTTTATCTCGGCGCCAAAGCCGAGGCAATCTTGCTCGGCATAAACAGGATCAAGTAGGACAGGCGCGCCTGAAATTACACTTGTCGCAGACGCAACTCCACACGTTTGAGATACGCCTCGCGCGCGATTTGCACATCTTCCAGAAAGTACGGCAACTCCTTCAGCAGCATGGCCTGCGGTCCATCCACCAGCGCCTTGGACGGCACCGGATGAAAATCCACCAGCACCATGTTCGCGCCTGCCACTACGCCTTGCGCCGTCACATGCATCATATCCAGTATGCCGTCCGGTGACGACTGTCTTGACCCCACCGAATGCGACGGATCAATGCACACCGGCATGCGCGTCAGCCGCTTGACCACTGGCACGTGGGCGAAATCCACAAAGTTGCGGTGCGGGTCGCCCATGTTGGTCTTCATGCCGCGCAAGCCAAAAACAACGTTTCGGTTGCCCTCGGCAGCCAGATATTCCGCCGCATTCAGCGATTCGTCCAGGGTGATGCCGAAGCCGCGCTTGAGCAGGATCGGCAGCTCGGTCTGGCGTCCGACGATCTTCAGCAACTCGAAGTTTTGCGTGTTGCGCGTGCCGATTTGCAGCATCACGCCGGTCGGGTTGCCGGTCTGATGCAACGCTTCTTTAATTTCGTTGAGATGCGATTCGTGGGTGATTTCCATCGCGATCACCTTGATGCCGTATTTGCCCGCCAGATCGAACACATAGGGCAAACAATTATTGCCGTGCCCCTGGAACGCATACGGACTGGTGCGCGGCTTGTATGCGCCCATGCGCGTACACACCTGGCCGTAGGCTTGCAACGCCTTGAGCATGAGCTCGACATGCTCGCGATTGTCCACCGCGCATAATCCGGCGAACACGTTCAGCGTGTCCTGCCCGAAGCGCACGCCGTTGTATTCAAAATGGGTGGGGCGCTGATCGTCCTTGTGCCGCCCGAGTATGCGGTACTCCTCGGAAACCCGCACCGCGCGCTCCACGCAAGGCAGGCTTTGCATGTCTTCGATGTCCAGCGACTGGGTGTTGCCGATCAGGTAGATTTCGGTCAGCGTCTTTTCACTGCCGCGCTCGATATGCACGCGGGTCTGGATGCCCGGTAAAGTTGCCAGATGCGCCAGCAACTGCTGGTAATCATGGGCTTGTTCGGAGACGTTGGAACTCAGAATCAGAATCATTTTTATTGTCCGTTAATAAGGTTAAAACTACCGGCTTCAGTTTTGGTAGGGTGCGTTTCACGCACCATGGTGCGTGAAACGCACCCTGCAGGATGGTTTATCCCCGGAAATTATTCTCGGCAGTTATTTGCCCAACAAAATGTCCCGCTGCGCAGGCCATTGCTCCAATGGGTCGCGCGTGAAACCGCTCTTGGCGAACAACAGCCAGCATCCGATCACGTAGCACACCAGCACATTGGCGTGCGCAGAGATGTCTTCCCCTGACACGGTGCGCGCAGCGGCGGTGCGGGAAGGGGAAGAAGGCGGCATTCCAGTTCCGGATACCGGCATATCCTGAGCCTTGCCGCCAACCGCTTCGCCCATTTCTCCCTGTGTGGCGGCCATGCGCAACGATTGCTTGAGCGTGGCTTCGATGCGATCCAGCAGTTGATTGATGCGCTGCTGCAAACGCTCATCCTCGTTCACCAGCGCATCGCCGATCAGTACGCGCGTCATGCCGCGATTCTTTTGCGCGAAGCCGAGCAACAGCGAAACGATCTCTTCGACTTGGTTCACGCCGCTTTTTTCTTCCTGGGTGATTTTGTTGATCAGGCCAAACACGGTCTGCTCGATGAACTCGATCAGGCCCTCGAACATCTGCGCCTTGCTGGCGAAGTGGCGATACAGCGCCGCTTCGGAAAGCTCCAGCCGCGCCGCCAGGGCAGCCGTGGTGATCTTCTCGCCCTTGGGCTGCTCCAGCATCTGCGCCACGGTTTGCAGTATCTGCAATTTTCTCTCGCCCGGTTTGCTTGCCATGTTCACCTTCTCCCTCAATCGCCCTCACCCGGCCTTCGGCCACCCTCTCCCGCAGACGGGAGAGGGGTTGGGGGTGAGGGTTATTAATCAAGCCAAG
>JANONV010000256.1:0-3060 GCA_031421015.1 Gallionella sp.
CTGCCAGGAGGTGCGCGCAAGACCGGGGTAGCGCGCCACCGGGCCCACATCCGTGCCGGAGACGTCGCGCGGCGGCGGCGAAGGCTTGAGGCCGGGCACAAACTCGCCCAGCTTCTCGCGCACGCCGGGCACGACCTGCCCCACCCGTTCCATTGCCCCGCGCGCCGCCTCGGGCGCGCCGCCCATCCAGTTTTGCGCCTGTCCGAAGAGCCAGCCGACCAGCACCAGGGCGGCCCAAATCAGGAGTCCGAACAGCACCAGCAGCCCCACGCCGACGACGATCCAGGTGCGACGGCGTACCTGGAAGAGCCGGGGCGCGAACTGGGCGGCGAAGGCGAAAAGACCGGGTTTGTTCATGGCGATTACCTCAATGGTCAGAAGATTTCGTGAGCCGATCCATCACCGCGAACAGTACGCCTGAGACCACGAAGGCCATGTACAACCTGGGTCGTTAGTTTAGGTCGCGGCGTTTTCATTGTGCCGCCTTGAGTGCCGCGATGCGCTCTTCCAGTGGTGGATGGGTCATGAACAGGCGCTTGAGACCCGTTCCACCGCCGCCAGCAATTCCAAATGCGGCCATTTTTTCTGGCAGCGCCGCGGGATGCAGGCTGTTTAGCCGCTCCAGCGCGGCTATCATGTTTTGCTTCCCGGCCAGGCTCGCGCCGCCGTAGTCGGCACGAAATTCGCGCTTGCGCGAGAACCACATCACGATGATAGAGGCGAGGATGCCCAGCACCATTTCGGCGATGATCATGGTGACAAAACACGCCGGGCCAGTGCCACGCTCGGTCTTGAACACAATCTTGTCTACAAGATATCCAATCACGCGAGACAGGAACATCACAAAGGTATTCACCACGCCCTGGATCAGCGCCAGCGTCACCATGTCGCCATTGGCGATGTGGGCGATTTCATGCCCCAGCACCGCCTCGGCTTCTGCGCGTGTCATTTGTTGCAGCAGGCCGCTGGAGACGGCGACCAGCGAACTGTTCTTGCTCATGCCGGTGGCAAAGGCGTTGACATCGGGCGACTCGAAAATCCCGACTTCCGGCATTTTGATGTGCGCTATTTCAGAATATTTGCGCACGGTATCCAGCAACCAGAGTTCAGTTGAGCTGGATGGCGCTTCAATCACCCGCACACCCATAGACTTTTTTGCCATCCATTTGGAAATAGCCAGCGAGATGAATGAGCCGCCGAAGCCCATCACCGCAGCAAAGATCAGCAGCGAAGTGAGGTTGAGGCCGTTGGCGTTGAGATAAGGCTCCACCCCCAGCAGGCGCATGGTGACAGACAGCACCAGCATGATGCCGAGGTTGGTGGCAAGAAATAGGATAGTGCGTTTCATTGGCGTTCCTTTAGTAATGAATAAGTAATTAAGCGCCGACAATTGAGATGCTCATCTCAGCCCCCGCGCCATGCTTCTTGGGGCGCCCAGCCAATCCATGATAGCAAACATCATGACCGGAAAACACGAAGGTCACGAGGATGCCCTTTGGGGCGTGACGGGTTTAACTCAACGCGTTAAGGATAGGCCATAATTAGCATCAATAAAAGCAGAGATATTCTGTTATATCATTCGTAATTTACGAACTATCGAGGGGCCGTGATGATGAATTACAAGCAGTTGCATTACTTCTGGGCTGTGGCCAAGACCGGCAGCATCGTTCGCGCTTGCGAACAATTGAATCTCACGCCGCAAACCATCAGCGGCCAGATCGGCTTGCTGGAGAAAACCTTGGGTGTTGATCTGTTCCGGCGCGCCGGGCGGCGTCTGGAACTCACGGAGACCGGCCGTCTCGCCCTCTCCTATGCCGAAGAAATATTCCAGGTGGGCGGCGAGTTGGAGGAGGCGCTACGTAGCCATCCCGGAGACCGCCAGATTTTGTTCCGCGTTGGGATTGCAGATGTTGTGCCCAAATCAATCGCCTACCATTTGCTGGCCCCGGCGATGGCGCTGCCCGAACCGGTGCGCATTGTCTGCCGCGAGGACAAGTTGGAGCGACTGTTGGCAGAACTGGCGATCCAGCGTCTCGACTTGGTACTTGCGGACAGCCCGATGCCGTCAGAGATGGACGTGAAGGGATATAGCCACAAACTGGGTGAATGCGGCATTAGCTTTTTCGCCACACCGAAACTCGCTACCTTGCACGGCCACAACTTTCCGCGCGCCTTGCACAGCGCGCCCATGCTAGTGCCCGGCGAAAATTCAAACGTCCGTGGACGGCTCATGCGCTGGTTTGGCGAGCAACAAATTCAGCCGCGCATCGTGGGTGAATTCGACGACAGCGCCTTGATGAAGGCCTTTGGCCAATCCGGCATCGGTATTTTTATCGCGCCTTCGATCATCGCGGATGAAGTGCAGCGTCAATATGGCGTCAAGCTGATCGGCCAGACCGACGATGTCACCGAACGATTCTACTCCATTTCGGTAGAACGCCGACTCACCCATCCGGCCGTGGTGGCCGTCACCGAGACGGCGCGCCAGGCGTTGTTCGCTAAGGCAGGTAGCCGTTAACGTTTGTTGGCGGTGCGGCGAGCCGGTTCCTCATCGTCCCCAGGCGGTGGCTGAGCACCTTGCGGCAAACGAATACGCTGCGGGTTTTTTCCGCCAAGATACCGTGTTCGCTGTCTAAACTTTTAGAGGCGCCCTTCAGAAATCTAGACTGAATGGTTGCCCAAAAGTTGAATAATCTGATAATACAGCGGAATCCCGAGCACAATATTGAACGGGAAGGTGAGCGCCAGTGCCATGCCGAAGTAGAGTCCCGGATTCGCCTCCGGAATGGCGACGCGAACCACCGCCGGTACCACAATATAGGAGGCGCTCGCCGCCAGTACTGCGAGCATCAGCGTATCCCCCGCCGATAAACCGGCGAGATGGGACAGGGCGATGGTGATCACTGCGTTGACCATCGGAATAAGGAAGGCAAAGGCGATCAGGAACGGCCCCACACCCTTCATCTCGCGGATGCGCCGGGCGACCAGAATCCCCATCTCCAGCAGGAAAAACGCCAGCAAGCCCTTGAACAGGTCGCCGGTAAAGGGCTTCATGACCTT
>JANONV010000257.1:0-1500 GCA_031421015.1 Gallionella sp.
TTGTGGACCGGCGCGCTGTGGGGCAAGCCGATGTGGGGCGCATGGTGGGTGTGGGATGCGCGCCTGACTTCCGAACTGATCCTGCTGTTCCTGTATCTGGGCTTCATCGCACTGCACGCCTCGATAGACGATCCGCGCCGCGCCGACCGTGCCGCCGCACTGTTGGCCATCGTGGGTTCGGTGAACGTCCCGATCATTTATTTTTCGGTGCAGTGGTGGAATACCCTGCATCAGGGCTCGACCATCAAGTTCAGCGGCACCACCATGCATGTCGCGATGCAGCAGGCCTTGTTCGTCATGCTGCTGGCCTGCTGGTTTTATGCGATCGCGGTCGTGCTGGCGCGGGTGCGCAGCATCATTCTGGAACGCGAGCGAAATACCGCCTGGATTACCCAATTGCCGGAGGTGCGGTCATGACACGGTGCGCGAATGCGACGGGTGCGGGAATGACCGCATTGCACCTCCTCCCGCAGCGGGAGGGTGGCAGCGAAGCTGCCGGGCACCCACCGGCGTACTCCTTGCGGGTGCAATCTGCTGGCTACGCCATAACCAGCGACTTGGCGCGCGTCGTCTGTGCGCCTAGTCGAATGGCTCGTTGTTTCATCAGTAACGTGTCGGAGTTGCAACCATGAATCTGGATATCTGGATGAGAGAAAACACCCTTGCCTACGTTTGGCTGGGTTCCTACGCGGTTGCCCTGCTCATTTTTGCGATCGAGATCGCGATGGTCATGCACAGAAGAAAAGTCACTTTGCAGCAGGCGCGCCTGCTGCGTGATGCCAAAAATGAGACCTACGGCAATGAAACATACGGAGAAGATCAATAAATGAAACCACGCCAGAAAAGATTTGTGTTTATCGCCGTTGTCGTCGCCGGAGTGGCTGTGGCTGCCGGTTTAGTGCTGAATGCGCTGAGCGGCAATGTCAATTTGTATTTCACCCCGACCCAGGTGTTTAACCATGAAGTCCCTCAGGGGCGCAACTTTCGCATCGGCGGTTTGGTCGAGGAAGGCAGCATAAAGCGTGAAAACGACGGGTTGACGGTGAATTTCGTGATCACCGATACGCACAGAAGTATCCCGGTTATATATAAGGGCATCCTGCCGGATCTGTTCAAGGAAGGCAAAGGCGTGGTCGCACAGGGCAAGGTGGAAATCAACGGTGTGATGCGCGCTGAAGAAGTGCTTGCCAAACACGATGAAAATTACATGCCGCCAGAAGCGGCGGACGCCATGAAGAAAGCGGACGCGGCGAATGCCGCCGGCATGGCCGCCGTGCCGGCCAGCGCGCCGGTTGCTGTTCCTGTCGCCAAATAACCCTTCGCCAAATAACTGCTTGCCAAATAACTTAAGAAAGGCCTGACATGATTCCAGAACTCGGTAATTTTGCTTTAATCATCGCGCTGTTTCTGGCGCTTGCCCTGGGCGTGTTGCCGATACTCGGCGCCGCGCGCAATAACCCGGTATGGATGAGCGTTGCCCGCCCGTTGGCGTATGGGCAA
>JANONV010000258.1:0-4794 GCA_031421015.1 Gallionella sp.
GCACGCCCATCGCATCGAGGTTTTCAATCGAGCAGATAATGATGCAATTGTCATTGCGGTCGCGCACCACCTCCATCTCGAATTCTTTCCAGCCGAGCAGCGATTCTTCGATCAGCAGCTCGCGCGTCGGCGACGCTTCCAGCCCGCGCTCGCAAATCTCCTCGAACTCTTCGCGGTTGTAGGCGATGCCGCCGCCGCTGCCACCCATCGTGAAAGACGGACGGATCACGGTCGGAAAGCCCATCACCTGCTGCACCTGCAACGCTTCTTCCATGCTGTGCGCAATCGCAGAACGCGCAGAGGCCAGGCCGATGCGCGTCATCGCCTGCTTGAATTTTTCGCGGTCTTCGGCCATGTCGATGGCCTCGCGCGACGCGCCTATCATCTCGACGTTGTATTTTTCCAGCACCCCGTGCTTGGCCAGATCCAGCGCGCAATTCAGCGCGGTCTGTCCGCCCATGGTGGGCAGGATCGCATCGGGCTTTTCCCTGGCGATGATCTTTTCCACCATCCTCCATGTGATCGGCTCGATGTAGGTCGCATCCGCCATGTCCGGGTCGGTCATGATGGTGGCCGGATTCGAATTCACCAGGATCACGCGATAACCCTCCTCGCGCAAAGCCTTGCAGGCCTGCGCGCCGGAATAATCGAACTCGCACGCCTGCCCGATGACGATGGGGCCGGCGCCGATGATCAGGATGCTTTTAATGTCTGTGCGTTTTGGCATTTTGTTTTATTCGTCCTGCACAAATCCGATACGCCGTTTCTTGGGTATCGGCGGTGGCGACATCAGCTCGCGTATCGCCTCAAACACCACCTGGAATTGCGCGTCGTATTTTTGTTCCAATTTCGCCAGTTCCTGCGCCAATTCTTTGTTGGATTCAAGCATGCTGCGCAGCTTGACAAAGGCGCGCATGATTTCGATATTCACCCCCGACCGCGCGCTTGCTTTTCAGCACACCCGAAAGCATGGCTATACCCTGTTCGGTGAAAGCATGAGGCACATGCGTTCTCAACCCACCTTCTAAGGTCACAAACTGTGACCTTACATCTCTAATTTCTTGATTTGTTAGCTCAAATGCAAAATCATCGGGGAAGCGATCGATGTTGCGTCGCACCGCCTGCATCAATACTTTAGTTTCAACTTGATACAGCGCAGCCAGATCATGCGACAACATCACACGTTGACCGCGCAAAGAATAAATCTGCCCCGCCACGCCTTCGACGATTTGTCCGGGCAACAACACGGGCTTTTTATCCGCCACGATTTTTCTCCATCATTGCCACGAAGCGGTCGAACAAATAATGCACATCATGCGGCCCCGGGCTGGCTTCAGGATGGCCTTGAAAACAGAACGCAGGCTTGTCGGTCAACTCAAAACCCTGCAGCGTACCGTCGAACAGCGACACATGTGTCACCCGTGCATTCTTGGGCAGCGTGCTCGCATCCACCGCGAAGCCGTGGTTCTGGCTGGTGATCATCACGCGGCGGGTCTGCGTATCCTGCACCGGATGGTTCGCGCCGCGATGGCCGAACTTCATCTTCACCGTTTTCGCGCCCACCGCCAGCCCCATGATCTGATGGCCGAGACAGATTCCAAATAAAGGCACTCCTGCATCGAGGAATTTTTTCGTCGCGTTGATCGCGTAATCGCATGGCTCCGGATCGCCGGGGCCATTGGACAGGAACACGCCATCCGGCTCCATCGCCAGCACTTCTTTGGCAGCGGTCTGCGCGGGCACCACGGTAATGCGACAGCCGCGCTCGGTCAGCATGCGCAGAATGTTGCGCTTCATGCCGAAGTCGTAAGCCACTACATGGAATTTGGTATGCGCCACCTCCGGATAACCTACGCCCAGCTCCCACTCGCGCTGTGTCCATGCATATGCTTTCGCACAAGTCACTTCCCTGGCCAGATCCATGCCCACCAATCCGGCAAAACCGCGCGCCGCTTTAAGCGCCGCCGCTTCATCCGTCCCGGTCGCGATACAGCCATTCTGCGCACCTTTCTCGCGCAAAATGCGCGTCAGCTTGCGCGTATCGATCCCGGCGATCGCCACGACATTGTTGGCTTTAAGATAGTCGGACAGCGACTGCGTCTTGCGCCAGTTGCTCACCGTCATGGAAAGATCGCGTATCACCAAACCGCTGGCGAACACCTGGCGCGACTCCACGTCCTCGTCGTTCACGCCCACATTGCCGATGTGCGGACAGGTCAGTGTGACAATCTGCTTGCAGTAAGAAGGGTCGGTGAGAATTTCCTGATAGCCGGTCATCGCGGTGTTGAACACCACCTCGCCGACGCTGCTGCCGGTCGCCCCGATGGCTATGCCCCGAAACACCGTCCCATCGGCAAGCACAAGAATGGCGGGGTTCGGCTGCGACACTGGATGGCTCCCCAAATAAGGCGTAAAGAAGCGGGATGAACCGTGTGTTCATCCCGCTTTGAATTGGCGAGCATTATAGCGGATTAGAGGGGGGGTATCAATGCGGAAAGTTGACTGGGTGTGAGCTGCTGTGCCGGAGTGCCATTGGTAATTAGGGCGTCTCTAAAAATTCAGAGTTAGCCCAACTGCCCCACAAGGGGACATCTTTTGGTGGTTAGCTCGACCGGATGCAGGCCGCGTTGGCATGTTCGTCGAGAAAATCCCCCAATGCCTTGACCCAGGATTCGCGCATGAAAATGAAGCCGTCGTTATGTCCGCCGGCAAGTTCGAGGAATCGCTTGGGCGGATTGGCCGCAGCAAAGAGCGCGCGGCCGTGCTCGAAGGGCACGATTTCATCTTCCGGGCTGTGGGCGATCAGCACCGGCACGGCGACGGCGCGCAGGTTTTCCCGAGTATCGTAACGGATGCGCGCCAGCCACCGTACCGGGAGGAACGGATAGAAATGCCGCGCCAGATCGGGCACGGAAGTGAAGCCGGAAGCGATCACCAGGGCAGCCGGTTTTTGACGCACTGCCAGCCACGAAGCAACCGCACCGCCCAGCGATTCGCCGAACAGCACGATGCGGCAGGAGGGGATATGCCGCTGTTCGGTCAGGTAGCGCCAGGCGGCCCAGGCATCGCGATAGGTGCCCTGCTCGGTGGGCGTGCCGCCGTTGTTCCCATAGCCGCGATAATCGAAGATCAGCGTGCTGTAGCCCAGGCGGTGGAACATCTGCAACGAATCGAGCCGGTGGGAAATATTGCCCGCGTTGCCGTGCAAAAACAGCACCGTGCCGCGCGGCTGCGCGGCCGGGATATACCAGCCGTGCAAGTTGATGCCGTCGCCGGTGGTCAGTTGGATATCCTGGTATGGCAAACCGGCCTGGCCGGGAGTGGCGATCATCTCGCGCCCGATTTCCGGATAGAAAACCAGACGCGCCTGGAAAAAATACAATACCAGCGCGAGCCCGCCGTAGACCGCAGCCAGAACACCCAGAATGTGCCACATCAGGCGCATCCCGCCCCCGCGTTTCTGCGCGCGGACGGATCCTGGCGGTAAAACTCGGCCAGTTGCCGGTACACATCCGGATATTCCTGGCGCAGGATATGGGGTGTTTCGAAAAATGCCTCGCTCGTCACGGCGAAAAACTCGGCCGGGTTTTCGGCCGCATAGGGGTCTAGCGCCATTTCCATGCCCCTTTCCACTTTAGCGCAGCAGTCGGCGTAAGCCGCAGTAAAGGATTGCGCCCACCGTTCGGGGGACATTTCCCGATGCAACGGCGGAAAACCATTCATCGCACCGTTCAGCATATCCAGTTTGTGGGCGAATTCGTGGACCACCACGTTGACGCCGTCGTGTTCGCCGCAGCGCACGGCATCGGCGCCGGACAGGATCACCGGCCCGCGCTCCCAGGATTCCCCCATCACCGGATGACGGACAACATGCACCACGCCGTCCTCATCCGTGAATTCGTGTTCCGGCACGAATTCGTCCGGGTAGACGATCACCGACACCCAACCCGCATAATAATCCAGCCCGAGATTGAGAATCGGCAGGCAAGCCTGGGCGGCGATTTTGATCCGCGTGCCGTCGTCCAGAGAAAATCCGCCGACTGCAACCATCTGCTTTTCGTGCAGAAACAGAATCACCAGTTCGCGCAGGCGCGCCAACTCCTCGCGCGACAGCCCGCGCAGGAGGGTTAGCCCGGAAACGGCAGCGCGCCATGCCTCTTCAGGCAACGCCGCGCGCCGCAAGACCCACCGCCTGCGCCAACTTTTGAGGCTCCAGACCACGTTTTCTGAAACATCCATCACAGCAACTCCCCTTGCGCCTCGTCCAACGACTCTATCTTGCGTGGCCTACCTGCATGACCACGCCCCGCCCGCTGCCCTAGCATTGCTTCTGTTTCCTTCTGGAAACGCTCGCCGCCCAAGGCAAAGTTGCCATTGGTGGCTTTGCGGATATTATCAACCAGTTCAGGGTCGAGGTGCGCCTTGCATAGTGCACGGTAATCTTTTCTGCGAGTCGCATCATCGCGGTCTAAACGCTCATACTCGTCATGGGGTGTAATCAGCCGGTTCGCCTTGCCCAGCGCATTGGCGTGGTAGCTGGACCAGCGATAATCTTGAGGCTTCATCACCATCCCCGCACGCACTGGATTGAGGCCACCTCTAAAAATTCAAAATCCTAAGCTAGGCAAGGCGCGAGCAAAAAATTGCGACGCAGCATATGTTTGACCCTTCGACTGGGCTCAGGACAGGAATGTAAGCGGTAAAATTTCTTGAGCAACGCAGTATCGCGACGGAGTTTGGATTTATAGTGGCGCCCGAAAAAAAATGCCCCTGACCAAAGGGGGAGGTCAGGGG
>JANONV010000259.1:0-2576 GCA_031421015.1 Gallionella sp.
ATCGAATGGTCGGTGCGGCACGTCTTCCTGGTGCTGCTTGGAACTTTTTTTGTCGTGGCCTGGGGCGTGTATGCGGTGTGGAAGACGCCGATCGACGCGATTCCGGATCTGTCCGACGTCCAGGTCATCATCTATACGGAATATCCCGGGCAGGCGCCGCAGGTGGTCGAGGACCAGGTCACCTATCCGCTCACCACCGCCATGCTGAGTGTGCCGAAATCCAAGGTAGTGCGCGGTATCTCCAATTTTGGCGTATCGTTTGTGTACGTCATCTTCGAGGATGGCACCGACATCTACTGGGCGCGCTCGCGGGTGCTGGAATACCTCAGCTTCGCGGCGAACCGGCTGCCGAGGAATGTCAGGCCTTCGCTCGGCCCGGACGCAACCGGCGTAGGGTGGGTTTACCAATATGTTGTAACCGCCAGGAATCGCACACTCGACGAATTGCGCGCCATCCAGGATTGGTTCTTGCGTTATCAGTTAATCGCGGCGCATGGCGTGTCGGAAGTGGCCAGCGTGGGCGGATTTGTGAGAAGCTACCAGGTCACCGTGGATCCGCGACGCCTCCAGGCCTACGGCATACCGCTCAAGACGGTGTCCGAGGTTATCGCCGCCAGCAACCGCGACGTCGGCGGACGCGTCATCGAGATGGCGGAGACCGAATATGTGGTGCGTGGCAAGGGCTATCTGCGCAGTATTGACGATCTGGAGAAACTCGTCGTCAAGGCGGAAAAGGGCACGCCGGTGTTGCTGCGCGACATCGCCCGCGTCGAGCTGGTTCCGGAAGAGCGCCGCGGCATCGCCGAACTTGACGGCGAAGGCGAGGTGGTTTCGGGTATTGTGGTGGCGCGGCATGGCCAGAACGCCCTCGACGCCATCCACAACATCGAAACAAAAATCGGCGAGATCGCATCCGGCTTGCCGGAAGGCGTTACTATTCAGCCGGTCTATAATCGCGCCGAACTGATCCACCGTGCCATCGCGACACTGAGCGAAACATTCATGGAGCAGGGCATCATCATCGCACTGGTGTGCATGATTTTCCTCATGCATGTGCGCAGTGCGCTGGTGGCGATCATCATGCTTCCGATTGGCGTGCTGATCGCCTTCATCGCAATGCAATTCCTCGGCATCAATTCCAACATCATGAGTCTCTGTGGCATCGCGCTCGCGATCGCCGAGATGACCGATGCGGCGATCGTCATGACCGAGAACGCGCACAAGCATCTCGAGCGTCTCGCTCCCGGCGAGTCACGCACGGACGCTGTCATCGCAGCGTGCAAGGAAATCGGCCCGTCGTTGTTCTTCAGCCTGCTGATCATCACGGTGTCGTTCCTGCCGGTGTTCGTCCTCGAAGCGCAGGAAGGACGCATGTTCCATCCACTCGCTTATACCAAGACTTTCGCCATGGCCGGCGCTGCGTTGCTTTCGATTACGCTGGTCCCGGTGCTGATACTGCTTCTGATTCGTGGCCGCATTCCGAGTGAACAGGACAGTCCGCTTAGCCGATTCATGATCTGGAGCTACCGGCCGGTGATCGCCGGGGTGATGCAGTGGAAAAAGCTCGTCATCGCGGCGGCGCTCGCGGTGATGGGGGTTACTCTCTATCCGGCGCTCAAACTGGGAACGGAATTCATGCCGACGTTGAACGAAGGCACGCTGCTTTACATGCCGATAACGCTGCCGGCTGTTTCCGTCACCAAGGCCGCGGAAATCCTGCAAACCCAGGACAAGATCATCAAGGGCTTCCCTGAAGTGGCATCGGTGTTAGGCAAGGCCGGGCGCGCCAATACCGCCACCGACCCGGCGCCGCTGGAGATGGCCGAAACGGTCATCAATCTGAAACCGGAAAACGAATGGCGCCCCGGCATGACTATCGACAAGTTGATTGCCGAACTGGACCAAGCGCTGCAGATGCCGGGAGTCAGCAATTCCTGGACCATGCCGATCAAGAACAGGATCGATATGCTCGCCACCGGCATTCGCACGCCGGTCGGCATCAAGGTGTTCGGCAAGGATCTGGGTGAGATAGAAAACCTCGCCAAGCAAATCGAGACCGTTGTGAAAACGGTGCCGGGAACCAGCAGCGCCTACGCGGAACGCACCACGGGCGGTTACTACCTCGATATCGAACCCGACCGCATTGAGCTCGCCCGCTATGGGTTGGCTGTCGGCGACCTGTTGGAAGTAATCTCGGTGGCGCTTGGCGGGGATATGGTAACGACCACGGTAGAAGGCCGTGAGCGCTACGGTATTACCGTACGTTATCCACGCGAGTTGCGCAGTGACCCGCTGGCGATTGCCACCCAAGTGCTGGTGCCGACCATGGGGGAAACGATGATACCGCTCGGCCAAATTGCACGAATTAAATTGGTTAAAGGTCCCCCAAGTATCCGAACCGAAAATGCGCTTCTGTCCACGTACATCTTTGTTGACATTCGGGATCGAGACATCGGTAGCTACGTTGCTGCAGCGCAGAAAGCAGTGCGCGAGCAGGTGCAGTTTCCTCCCGGGTATTACGCCACCTGGAGCGGTCAGTTCGAATACATGGAACGCGCGATCGAGAGACTGAAAGT
>JANONV010000260.1:0-8688 GCA_031421015.1 Gallionella sp.
AATCTGCCTGCGTTGTTGTTGCCGCAGATGGTCACGCTGAACGACTGGGCGCTGTCCGTCCCGCTAGCCACCCCTATCCAGCCCGACACGCAGCGCATCACCGCGCTGTACCAAGCTTTGCGCGAGCGCCGCTGGTTCGCCAATGCCGATTTGTGGAGCTTGTCGAGCGAACTGCTGGGTCTGATGGATGATCTGACCCGCCATCACGTGACCTTGCCGGAATCCGCAGCGGAGTTTTCCAGACAGCTTGCCGAAGCCTACCAGGCGCGCAGCGGGCAGGCGTTGCAGTTCGAGGCGCGCGTGGTGCATGAGCTATGGTACGCCATGTCGTCCGGCGGCGAGATGGACGGCGTGCGCGCCTACCAGCAGCGGCTGGCGCAGTTGGCGCAGCGGGTGAATACGCCGCTGTATGCGCTATTGACCTCTGATCTGTCCGCACCGGAAGCGCATTTTCTGGAAGCCTGCCGCGCTCGCGTTCCCGTCACGGTTTTCGATATTCGCGAGATGGCGGCGCATGAGCCTGGTTGTGCGGTGCTGAGTACCCTCTCTACAACACCTGCCTACGCAGACGTAGGGTGGATAAGCGATAGCGCATCCACCAGGATTCGCGATCATGCACTCTCCGCTGGATGCGCTGCGCTTATCCACCCTACGACTACGACTTCCCATTTGCGCGACCAAGCCGCTCACTTGCGCGAGTATTTCCCCGGCTCTGCCCTGGGACAACGTCTGCGCCTGTTCGGCGCGCACAGCCTGGAACAGGAGGCGCGCGCCGCCGAGGTGCAGGTGCGGCGCTGGCTGCTGGCGGGCAAACAGAACATCGCCATCGTCGCGCAGGATCGCCTGGTGGCGCGGCGCGTGCGCGCATTGCTGGAGCGCGCCGAGGTGCTGGTGCGCGACGAAACCGGCTGGACATTTTCCACCCTGTCGGTCAGCACGGTGCTGATGCGCTGGCTGGACGCGCTGCAAAGCGACTTCTATCATCAGGATCTGCTCGACCTGCTCAAGTCGCCTTTTATTTTTGCCGACCAGCCCGCGTACGAGCGCAAGCAGGCGGTGTATCAGCTCGAGCAACTGGTGCGCAAGCGCGGTGTCGCATCTCATCTCGATGCCTACTTCGATCTGGCGCATGGCGAAACAGGGGTGCAGGTTGTGCTGGCTCGGTTGCGCCAAGCGGCGGATGCGTTGCGCAAAAACAGCGACACGCTGAGCGGCTGGCTGCACGCGCTGGATGCCAGCCTGTCCATCCTCGGCGTGTTGCAAGGCTTGGCGGCGGACGAGGCGGGCGCGCAATTGTTGCAGGCGCTGCAAACCTGGCAGCAGGAACTGACGGCGGACAGCACGCGCTTCAGCCGCGCCGAATGGCGACACTGGCTGGCACAACAACTCGATGCAAATACTTTCAGCGATAAATCCATCGACAGTCCGGTGTTGCTTACTTCGCTTGCTTCCACGCGCTGGCGGAGCTTCGACGCGGTGCTGCTGCTCGGCAGTGATGCTGCGCATTTGCCGAGCACGGACAACGGCAGCATGTGGTTCAACGACGCGGTGCGCGGCACGCTCGGCCTGCCCACGCGCGAGAACCATCTGGCGCAGCAGCGCGACGATCTGCTCGCGCTGCTGGTGATGAACGACACCGTGCTGGCCACCTGGCAGGCCAGCAAAAGCGGCGAGAAAAATCTGTTGAGTCCTTACCTCGAAATGCTGCGCGCATTGCATGAGTTGGCTTACGAAGATGATTTGACTGAACGCGAACTGGGTGCGTTGATCGAACAGGCGCAGGTGCGACCTGCGGAGTTTCCACTGCCGGATGTAGCTGCGATGCCGGCACCCGGCGTGCCGGCCAGCCTTGTCCCGCAGCGCATTTCGGCCAGCGGCTACAACAGTCTGGTGGCATGCCCGTACCAATACTATGCGCGCCACATGTTGCGTCTCAACGAGCTGGACGAGGTGCGCGAGGGCGTGGAAAAGCGCGATTACGGCGAGTGGGCGCATGAGATATTGCACCTCTTCCATCAGCAGTACCCGGTGCTCGGCGAATACACCCGCAGTGTGCTGGAAGAGGAATTGCAGCGCATCAGCAGCGAGGTGTTTGCACCCACAGTAGAACGCGATTATCTGGCGCGCGCCTGGCTGCAGCGCTGGCAGCAGGCGATCCCGGTCTATCTCGACCTGCAATTGAAAAGCGAGTCCGCAGGATGGCGTTATCAGAATGGCGAAGTGCCGTTCGAGATGCCGCTGACTGACGATCTGCTCCTGCATGGACGCATCGACCGTGTGGATGTGCAGAGCCAAACGACTGCAGTGCGGGTGCTGGACTACAAGATGATGGATGCGACCCGGCTGCGCAACAAGCTCAAGGAGGCGGGCGAGGATGTGCAGCTGGCCTGCTACGCCCATGTGTACGAGGCTGGCGAGGCGGCCTTTATCAGCATCGAAAAAGACAAGGTGATTGCGGTTGCGCCGCCGCAGAATGTGGCGGAACTGGCACAGGCAAACATTGAGCGCTTGCTGGAATTGTTCGGGCAGATACGCAGTGGTGCGGCCTTGCCTGCGCACGGCGTGGACGAGGTCTGCCAGTATTGCGAGATGCGCGGTTTGTGCCGCAAGAGCGATTGGAACGCAGCATGAGTATGGATAACAAGATCGCCCTCGATCCCCGGCACAGCGTCGTGGTGGAAGCCTGCGCCGGCAGCGGCAAGACTTGGCTGCTGGTGTCGCGCATCGTGCGTTTGTTGCTGGCCGGGGTGCAACCCGGCGAGATACTCGCGATTACTTTTACGCGAAAAGCCGCGCAGGAAATGCAGGCGCGCCTGCACGAGTGGCTGCATCTGCTTGCGGTGCAGGACGACGATGCAGTGCGTGAATTCCTGCGCGAACGCGCCCTTGATGATATTGACGATGCCATGCTGTCCCGCGCGCGCGGCCTGTACCGCGATGCGTTGCTGGCGCAACCCGCCATCACCATCAATACTTTTCACGGCTGGTTCATGCAGATCATTCAGCGCGCGCCGCTGAATTCCGGGGTGCCGGTCGGCATGATTTTGCTGGAGCGCACTGCGGCGTTGCGTGACGAGGCATGGCAGGCTTACGCCGACAGTTTGCGTGCCGCGCCCGACGGCGAAACCGCGCAGTTCATGCAATGGCTGTTTGCTGAATACGGTTTGTATGGCACGCGAACGTTGCTGGAGAATTTTGTGCATAAACGCGCCGAGTGGTGGGCGTACTCGCAAGGCCAGAAAGATGCGGTGGCATGGGCGGTAGAGCAGTTGCACAACGAACTTGAAGTTGATTTTGATGCAGATCCAATCGCCGATGCCTGCGCCGATGCGTCACTGCAAGCCGCCGCGCAAGCCTTTGCGCAAGCACTGGCGAGCGGTACTGAGACGCAGTGCAACCATGCTGACAAGCTGCAAGCCGCTTGGGAGCTGGCCGATGCCAACCAGCGTTTCGCGGCGTTGACGCTTACGCTGTACACCCAGGCCGATGAGCCGCGCAGTTTCAAGCCGACCAAAAAACAAAATGTGGAGACCTTCCTGCTTGCGCGCGATGTGTTGTTCGAAAAAATGCAAGCCTTGCGCGATGCTTTGACCGAACTCGAAGCGTTGCGCATGAACCAAGCCGCGCTGCATTGCGGCGCAGCGTTGCTGGAACATTATCAGGAATTAAAATTGCGCTCGCAGCAAATGGATTTCACCGATCTGGAATGGCAGGTGTGCCGGATGCTTAACCAAAGCGATTGTGCCGAGTACATGCAATACAAGCTGGATAGTCGCTACCGCCATGTGCTGCTGGACGAATTTCAGGACACCAACCCGTTGCAGTGGCAGATATTGCAAGCATGGTTTGGAGCGTCGGCCGCAGTGGACTCGCGCCCCACCGTATTCGTGGTGGGCGATCCCAAGCAATCCATTTATCGTTTTCGCCGCGCCGATGCGCGCTTGTTCGGCGTGGTGCGCGAATTTCTGCAACATACCTTCGGCGCGCAATACCTCACGCAGAACGAGACGCGGCGCAACGCGCCGGCGGTGCTGGATGCGGTGAATGGCGTGTTCTCCGAGCATCCTGATGGTTTCGTGGATTTCGACAAGCACATCGCCCATCATCAGGACTTGCCCGGTCACGTCGAAGTATTACCGCTGGCCGTGGCAGAAACAGCACTCCCTCCACCACCGGGGGAGGGCTGGGGAGGGGGCCTACGCAACCCGCTCACCACGCCGCGTGCCGAAGATCATAGCGGCGCAGCACGCATGATCGAAGCCGAACAGTTTGCCGCACACATTGCTGGTATCGTGACGAACTGGAGCGTGCAGGAGGGGAGCGGCACACTGCGCCGCGCCGAGTACCGCGACATCATGGTGCTGGTGCGCAAGCGCCTGCATCTGCGCGTGTACGAACACGCCCTGCGCGCGCGCCACATCCCGTTTTTGACTTCGCGGCGCGGCGGATTGCTCGACACGCTGGAAGCGGAAGATATTCAGGCGCTGCTGACTTTCCTGATCACCCCGTTCGCCGATCTGGAACTGGCGCAGGCGCTGCGCGCGCCGATTTTTTCCTGCAGCGATGAAGATTTGATGCAACTGGCGGAAACACCAACCCACCCCCAGCCCCCCCTTGTCAGGGGGGGGGATGTTGGCGATAGCGACATGATGTGCGCACCCTCCCTTGATAAGGGGAGGGCTGGGGAGGGGTTTCGTTGGTGGGCGCGCCTGAAACATGTTGCCGAGAATGGCACAGCTTCCCGGCATCTGTCGCGCGCCCACCGCTTGCTGCAAGGCTGGCTGCAACTCGCCGACAAACTGCCGGTGCACGACCTGCTCGACCGCATCTATTTCGAAGGCGACTTGGTGCATCGCTACGCGGCGGCGCTGCCTGCCGAACTGCACGAGACGGTGCGCGCCAACCTGCAAGCCTTCATGGAGATCGCGCTCGACGTGGATGCCGGGCGTTACCCCAGCCTGCCGCGCTTTCTTGCCGAGTTGCGCGAATTGCGCAATGCCAGCGACAACGAATCGCCGGACGAAGGCAGGGTGGGCGAGGTCGGCAACGCGCTGCGCATCTACACCGTGCATGAAGCCAAAGGACTGGAAGCGCCCATCGTGTGGCTGCTGGACGCCAACGATACTCAGCGCAAGGCCGACAGCTACGGCGTGCTGCTCGACTGGCAACCCAACGCGCCGCGCCCGGCGCATTTCTCCCTGTTCACGGACAAACGCGGGCGCGGTGTCCGGCGCGCGCCTTACTTCGATGCGGACGAGGCTTATGCGCGGCGCGAGGAAATCAACCTGCTGTACGTCGCGATGACGCGCGCCAAACAGGCGCTGCTGGTGAGCGGCAACGGCGAACCGGAACAGACATCCTGGTATGGAAGGATCGCGCAAGTGGTGGAGGAGCGCAGCAATCCCTTGCTGGCCGCGGCGCACAGCGTCGCGCCTGTGCAGGAAAAATCGTCTGTAGCAGTGGATGCGGCATTGCTGCACACCTTGCCGACCGGAAAACATGCGCCGCGCAGCACGGCAGAACAGCGCCGCGGCATCTGGCTGCACGCGCTGCTGCAGCACCTGACCCCCTCCCTCTGCACCCTCGCAAGCTCTCCCTCCCCCGATGGGGGAGGGAAGCAGGCGCTACAACAACGCTGCGGCATCCCGCCCGATGAAATGGAATCACTCTGGCAGCAAGCGCAACACTTGCTCGCGTTGCCACATCTGCAACGCTACTTCGATCCGCAACACTACCGCGCCGCCGGCAACGAAATCGCTTACGTCAACGCGCGCGGCGAATTGAAACGCATCGACCGCCTGGTCGAATTCGACGATGAAGTCTGGGTGCTGGACTACAAGACCGGCGCGGAGACTGGCCCGGATACACACGCCGTGCAGATGGAGGAATACCGCAACGCGATGCAGGCGATATACCCCCTCAAAACGATGCGCTGCGCGCTGATCTTTGGCGATGGCAAATTAGCGGAAATATGACAAAAAGCCCAAGGTGCTATTTTTGGGATACTATTTTGGGCAAGCGCATCGCTGTTCACAGGCTGGCTAACTGAATGAATCCTACTATCGTCTTCGACATCGAAACCATACCCGACATCGCCGGGCTGCGCACTTTGCATGAATTGGATGCGCGCGTCAGCGATGCGGAAGTGGCGGAAATGGCGTTTCAATTGCGCCGCCAGAAAACCGGCAGCGATTTTTTGCCGCACCATTTGCAGCGCGTGGTGGCGATTTCGTGCGCGCTGCGCGAGGGCGATAATTTTCGCGTCTGGTCGCTGGGTGATTTGCACGAAGACGAAGGCGCCATCATCCAGCGTTTCTTCGACGGCATAGACAAATACACCCCGCAACTGGTGTCGTGGAACGGCGGCGGTTTCGATCTGCCGGTGCTGCATTATCGCGGCCTGATTAACGGCGTGCAGTGCGCGCGCTACTGGGACATGGGCGAGGACGACAAGGAATTCAAATGGAACAATTACATCAGCCGTTACCACTCGCGCCATATCGATCTGATGGACTTGCTGGCGATGTACACCGGGCGCGCCAACGCGCCGCTGGACGAGCTCGCCAAATTGATCGGCTTCCCCGGCAAGCTCGGCATGGACGGCAGCAAGGTGTGGGACGCGTATCAACAGGGCAAGCTGGACGAGATCCGCAACTATTGCGAAACCGACGTGGCGAACACGTATCTGGTGTTCGTGCGCTTCCAGATGATGCGCGGTGTGTTGAGTCGTGCGCGCTATCAGAAGGAATGCGAGTTGGTGCGCGCGGAACTGGCCAAGCTCAATCAGCCGCACTGGAAAGAATTTCTGGCGGCATGGCCTGAGCAGAAAAAATAATAATCCGCACTTTACCGTTTGCCCTGAACGTACCCAAACCCAAACCCCTCCCAACCTCCTCAACCCACCCCAGCCCTCCCTTGTCAGGGAGGGAGCGGGGGAGGAGCCTGGTTCTCCCCCTGACAAGGGGGAGCTAGAGGGGGTTTGGTTTTGCCCTTACACCTTTTATTGAAATTACATGTCTACAGAAAACCGAGTAACCGTTGAATCCCTAGACCAGGAAGGTCGAGGCGTGGCGCACTTTGAAGGAAAAGTTATCTTCATCGAAGGCGCGCTGACTGGCGAGACCGTCAGCTATTCTTCATATCGCAACAAGCCATCGTTCGAGTTGGCGCAAGTCACCCAGATACACAAGGCAGCCTCGCTGCGCGTACAGCCGAAGTGCGCACATTTCGGCGTGTGCGGGGGATGTTCGATGCAGCATCTGGATGCCGGCGCGCAGGTCGCGGTGAAACAGCGCATCCTCGAAAACAGCCTGTGGCATATCGGCAAGGTGAAAGCGGAAACCATCCTGCCGCCGATCCACGGGCAGACCTGGGGCTATCGCGAACGCGCGCGCATCTCGGTCAGGCATGTGATCAAAAAGGGCAAGACGCTGGTCGGCTTTCACGAAAAGCGCAGCAGCTTTGTCGCCGACATGCAGAGCTGCGAAATCCTCACGCCGAAGATCGCCGCGCTGATTCCGTTGCTGGCAGATCTGATCGGCGGCCTGTCTATCCGGGATAAATTGCCGCAGATCGAAGTGGCGGTCGGCGAGTTCGTCGGTGTGCTGGTGCTGCGCGTGATGCAGCCGCCATCCAGTGAAGATGAAGCCGCGCTGCGCGCCTTCGCAGACAAATACGAGATCCAGTTCTGGCTGCAATCCGGCGGGCCGGATACTTTTGTTCCATTCCATCCGCTGAACGCGCCGCAGCTTTCCTACAGCCTGCCGGAATTCGGCATCACCATGCCGTTCGCGCCCAGCGAATTCACCCAGGTGAACAGCGCGCTGAATCGCGTGATGGTTAGCCGCGCCATGCGCCTGCTCGATCCGCAACCGGGCGAGCGCATCGCGGATTTCTTTTGCGGACTGGGCAACTTCACGCTGCCGATAGCGCGCTGCGGCGCGCAGGTGCTCGGCATCGAAGGCAGCGCCGCTTTGGTGGCGCGCGCCAGACAAAACGCCATTTCCAACGGCCTCGATAAAGACTCCATCTCCCTCGGGGGGAGGGCTGGGGAGGGGGTAGCAGAATTCATGGCGATGAATCTGTTTGAGATGACCGAGGAGGCCTTTGCCAGGCTTGGAAGATTCGACAAGTTGTTGATCGACCCGCCGCGCGATGGCGCAATCGAACTGGTGAAGTCCTTAGGTGGCGAGCAAGCGCCGCGCCGCATCGTCTATGTATCCTGCAGCCCCGCCACGCTGGCGCGCGATGCGCAGGTGCTGGTGGAGATTCACGGCTACACGCTGAAAGCGGCGGGAGTGATGAATATGTTTCCGCACACTTCGCATGTGGAATCGATCGCGGTGTTTCAAAGGCAATAATGTAGCGTGCGCTGTGCGCACGGTTTTTGAGTTATGTTAGTGCGCACAGCGCACGCTACGCGTAAAAAAGGCGACCCGGAGGTCGCCTTTTTGTTGTTGCGGTATCAGCTAATTCCGCTCGCCGCTGAACGCCATTAACAGGCTCAGCAAATGGACGAACAGGTTGTAAATGCTCAAGAACAGTCCCAGCGTCGCCATCACGTAATTGGTTTCGCCGCCATGCACGATCCGGCTGACGTCATACAGGATGTAGGCCGAGAAGATCAGCACCGCGATCGCGGAGATGGTCAGCGACATGGCCGGCACCTGGAAGAACAGGTTGGCCAGG
>JANONV010000261.1:0-2998 GCA_031421015.1 Gallionella sp.
CCGATGTTAGCCAAGCTGCCCAAAGGCGGGCAGATGATCGCCACCGATGTCTTGACCCCGTTTTTTGTCCCGCTCAAAGTCGCGATGATGACGGCTTTTCTCATTGTGCTGCCTTACATCCTTTATCAGGTCTGGCGATTCGTCGCCCCCGGTTTGTATGCGAACGAGAAGCGCCTGGTGGTTCCGCTGATCGTCGCTAGTACCTTGCTGTTTTTTTGCGGCATGTCGTTCGCCTACTTCGCCGTGTTTCCGGTGGTGTTTGGTTTTGTCACCGCCTCCGCGCCGGCAGGCGTGGCAGTGATGACCGACATCGATAAATATCTCAGCTTTGTGTTATCCATGTTCATGGCGTTCGGCATTACTTTCCAGGTTCCGGTCGCGGTGGTGTTGCTGGTGCGCATGGGCATCGTCACCGTCGAAAAGCTGAGGGAAATCCGCTCCTACGTGATAGTCGGCGCATTTGTTCTCGGCGCGATCTTCACCCCGCCGGACGTGATATCGCAGTTCATGCTGGCGATACCGCTGTGGCTGCTTTACGAGGCGGGGATCGTGGTGGCTGCGTGGATGGGTAAGGGCAAAACACCCAAACACAACACAAAGGAAGTGTAGAAATCAAATCTTGCAAAGAATAAAGAGCCGCATATAGCGGCTCTTTACATTTGTATTTGGCATTTGGTGCATCATTCGGCTTGTTAACGTCCAGCGCTACCAGGGATACCGTAAAAAATCGAAATAGTTGGCATTTGTTTTTTTGAATTCGATTCGGAGCAAATGATGGGTATCGCGGAGTTTATCCTGAGCACTGCCGAAGGGCTCCACCCATCTACAAACTACAAACCTACTCCACCCATCCCACAAATCTACTGCGCCCTCGGCTTCGGACGTGTGCCGATTTTCACCTGAACACTTATGGCCGTCCCGCTGCGCAGTAGTTTGATCGGGACAACTTTGCCGGGCGGCAGGTTGGATACTGTTTCCAGCATGGCGCTCGTGTCATCAACAGTCTTGTTGTCTATCGCGATCAGAATATCCCCGGCCTTCATGCCCGCCAGCTCCGCCGGGCTGTTGCGTAACACCTCGGTGATCAGCACGCCTTTGGTGCCGCCCAATTTGAAAGACTCGGCCAGCTCCGCGGTGAGTTCCTGCACGCCCGCGCCGACCCAGCCGCGCGTGACGGAACCGTGCTGGATGATTTGTTCCATGGTCTTTTTTGCGGTGGTGGCGGAAATGGCGAAGCCGATGCCGAGCGATCCGCCATTCGGCGAATAAATCGCGCTGTTGATACCGAGCAGATTGCCGTTTCCGTCCACTAATGCGCCGCCGGAATTGCCCGGGTTGATGGCGGCGTCGGTCTGGATGAAGTTCTCGAAGGTGTTGATTCCCAGATGGTCGCGCTTGAGCGCGCTGACGATGCCCATGGTGACCGTTTCACCCACGCCGAACGGGTTGCCGATGGCGAGCACCATGTCGCCTACGCGCGCTTGTTCGGGATGACCAAAGGTGATGGCGGGGAGGTTGCCGGCCAGTTCGATTTTAATCACCGCAAGGTCGGTTTCCGGATCGGATCCGATGACATGCGCCTTGGCCTTGCGGCCATCGGACAGCGCGACCTCGATCTGGTCGGCGGCTTCCACCACGTGGTGGTTGGTGAGAATGTAGCCATCCGGGCTGACAATCACGCCGGAGCCGAGGCTGGAGCTGCTTTGCGGCTCGGTCTCCTCCGGGTCGCCAAAGAAAAATTTGAATTGCGGATCATCCATGAAGGGATGGGCCGGAGCCTTGATAACGGTGCTGGTGAAGATGTTCACCACGGCAGGCATGGCTTTTTGCGCGGCGGCGCTTAACCCCATCGCCGGAGTTTTGTCGCCGGCCAGCGGCGTGTTTTGATACAGGGTGACCACGCCGCCGCGTGCCGCATTCGGCAGCAACTCCGGCTTGAGGGTGTGAATAATGAACAGCAGCGCCAGCGCGATGGTGACGGTTTGGGTGAATAGAAGCCAGTGTTTACGCATGGTAAGATGAACCTGATGGATTTAGAGATGCCCTTTAATTGTTAAAGGAAACATTATGCTGCTCAACGAATTGCGCGATTATAACGCAAGCCTGTTACAAACCAATCTGTTCAAGGATTACTGCCCGAATGGCGTGCAGGTGGAAGGCCGCGCGGAAGTGCGGCGCATCGCCACCGGCGTGACGGCTTCGCAGCAGGTGCTGGACGCGGCGATCGCGTGGGGCGCGGATGCGATCCTGGCGCATCACGGTTATTTCTGGCGCAGCGAGGATGCCACCATAGTAGGCATCAAGAAAAGACGCATCGCGCAGTTATTGCGCAACGATGTGAGTTTGCTGGCCTATCATCTGCCGCTCGATGCACATGCCGAACTGGGCAACAACGCACAGCTCGGCAAGTTGCTCGGTTTGTCAGAGCAGGGCAGGTTCGGGGAACAGAACATCGCATGGCTGGGTACACTGGAGCAGCCTCGGACGCTCACCCAGTTTGCCCAACAAGTCGAGCATGGCTTGCAGCGCACTCCGCAAGTCATCGGCGATGGCAGCAAGAGCATCCGCAAAGTGGCATGGTGCAGCGGCGCCGCGCAGGGCTATTTCGAAGCGGCCATCGCGCAGGGCGTGGATGCCTATCTCACCGGGGAGATTTCCGAGCAGAATTTTCATCTGGCCAACGAAACCGGCGTGGCATTCATCGCCGCCGGCCATCACGCGACCGAACGCTATGGCATCCAGGCACTGGGCGCGCATCTGGCAAAACAATTCGGATTGGAGCATCGTTTCTTCGATCAGGATAATCCGGTTTAGCGTTCGTTTGTCGGGGTATATGGAATCGTGTGTGGAAATCACAATAACGCACACTCATGGCTCGACGGGCTTTGACTTTTTCTTGCCAAGCATCGCGAAGCGATAACCCTGGATGGGTGACCCCCTTGTGGGGTCGACCATTCAGGGTTGTAGCTCCCTCTCTCACCCCGGATGCTCTACAATA
>JANONV010000262.1:0-5021 GCA_031421015.1 Gallionella sp.
CGGGTAGATAACGTGCGCAATCGCGATTACATGCTGGTGCATGGATATAACACGCCGGGTCGGACATTCTTCATCGGCATGAACTACCAGCCATAGCGACAAAGCGGGAAGCAAAGCATGTGAAGCAAAGGCGGGGGCAAACCCGCCTTTGCTTTTTCTCCGGCTTCGTGTACTGTTGCCGTCATTGAAATAACTCAGATTCAGGGGATGCGATGAATAACACCCAAACAAAAACCATAGCAATTTTCATATCGCTGGCCGTGTTGATGGCGGCGACGCGCGTTCATCACTTTAGTACGGCTTTGCATTTGCCGGATGCGTCGCTGGCGGTGTTCCTGCTGGCGGGTTTTTATCTGCCGCGCTGGGCTTTCCCGGCGCTGCTGGTCGAGGCCGGGCTGGTGGATTATCTGGCGATCAACTACGGCGGAGTGGATGGCTGGTGTTTCTCACCGGCCTATTGGTTCTTGATTCCGACTTATTTTGTGTTGTGGTTAGCCGGACGATTCTATGCGGCACGCTACCGGTTTTCTTTGCGCAGTCTGGCCGAGTTTGCGGGGATCGCCTTCGCGGCTACCGGCGTGGCATTTCTGATTTCCAACGCCAGCTTTTATTTGTTTGCCGGTTATTTCGAAAAAATGAGCGCGGCTCAATATGGCGCCCAGGTGGCGCAATATTTCCTGCCCTACCTGCAAAGCGCTTTCGTGTATCTGATCGCTGCCGCAGTGCTGCACATCGTCGCAGTGCAGGTTGCGCGCCGCACTGCGCAGGCATAATCGGTGGGCAGCTTATTGAATTTGCGTAATGGGCATTTGCGCAACCGGCGTTCCCTGATGAGCGGCACAGCATGACCAGCACCCAGCTTTACCTGCGCCTGCTCGGCTACGTCAAACCCTACTGGCGCGTGTTTGCGCTGTCCATACTCGCCATGGTGGTGACTGCGGCCACCGAGCCGTTGCTGCCGGCCTTGCTGAAGCCCATGCTGGACGGCACTTTCGTTAACAAGGATGAAACCATCATCCGGCTGGTGCCGGTGTTTATCCTGGCGATTTTTTTCGTGCGCGGCGTGGCCGGCTTCGTCGGTAATTACGCCATCGGCTGGGTCGGCAACAAGGTGGTGATGGATTTGCGCGACGAGATGTTCCGCAAGTTGCTGTCGCTGCCCACGCGTTATTACGACGATCACGCCACCGGCAACCTCATCTCCAAGCTGACCTTCGATGTGATGCAGGTGACCGCTGCCGCCACCAGCGTGGTGACGATCGTCATTCGCGATTCCCTGATCATCGTCGGCTTGCTCGGCTGGCTGTTTTACCTGAACTGGAAACTCACGCTGCTCAGCCTGCTGATGGTGCCCGTCATCGCCCTCATCATCAACACCATCAACGGACGCCTGCGTAATGCCAGCCGCGATTCGCAGCGCGCGATGGGAGACATCACGCAAGTGATCGAGGAAAGCGTCACCGCGCACAAGGTGGTCAAGCTGTTCGGCGGGCAGCAATACGAAAGCGGCCGTTTCAGCGACCAGGCCAACTGGGTGCGCCGCCACACCATGAAACAGGTTGCAGCCTCGGCAGCCAATGTGCCCCTGGTGCAGATGGTGGCGGCGGTGGCGCTGTCCATCATCATCTATCTCGCCACCGTGCAATCGCGCAGCGACGAGACCACGGTGGGCGGGTTTCTTTCCTTCATCGCGGCGATGCTGATGCTGACCGCGCCGTTGAAACGGCTCACCAGCGTCAGCGAATTCCTGCAGCGCGGGCTGGCGGCATCGGAAAGCGTGTTCGAATTGCTCGACACACCCAGCGAGACCGACACCGGCAAGACCGCGATAGGCCGCGCCAACGGCCGGATAGGATTCGAGCATGTGAGTCTGTCCTACCAGCAGGATGACAGGCTGGCGTTGCGCGACATCTGCCTGGAAATCCCGGCGGGACAGGCGGTCGCGCTGGTGGGCGCATCCGGCAGCGGCAAGACCACGCTGGCGAATCTGGTGCCGCGTTTCTATTCGCCGGGCAGCGGGCGCATCACGCTGGATGGGTATGACCTTGCCGATCTCACGCTGGCGAGCCTGCGCGCCAATATCGCGCTGGTGAGCCAGGAAGTGGTGCTGTTCAACGACACCGTCGCCGCCAACATCGCTTACGGCCAGATGCGCGAGGTGCCCGAAGCGGAAATCATCGCCGCCGCCCAGGCCGCGCACGCGATGGAATTTATTCGCGACATGCCGCAGGGCTTGCAGACACTGGTCGGCGAAAAAGGCGTGCGACTGTCCGGTGGGCAACGCCAGCGCATCGCCATCGCGCGAGCCATCCTGAAAGACGCCCCGATACTGATTCTGGATGAAGCCACCTCCGCGCTGGCCAGCGAATCCGACCGCCATGTCCAGGCCGCGCTGGAAACCCTGATGCAAGGCCGCACCTCGCTGGTCATCGCACACCGTCTGTCCACCATCGAAAAGGCGGATCGCATCGTGGTGCTGCAAAAGGGCGAGATCGTCGAGATCGGCACGCATCGCGAATTGCTGGCAAAAGGAGGCGTGTATGCGCAGTTGCATCGTATCCAGTTTGCGGTTGTCGCGGGCGCTGCGCAGGATGTGCGAAACCTGTAGGGGCGCGATTTATCGCGCCCCTACAAAAGGTTGACGCGGCAACAACAAAAGTCTAAATTTCGCTGCCCAACACAACCAATATTTCAAGAGATAAACATGGCAGTTCTCGTCGGCAAAGCCGCCCCCGATTTCAACGCTGTTGCCGTGATGGGCAACAACGACTTCAACGAAACTTTCAATTTGAAAAAATACATCGCCGGTAAATATGCCGTGGTGTTTTTCTACCCGCTGGATTTCACCTTTGTCTGCCCTTCCGAGTTGATCGCTTTCGATCATAGGCTGGACGAATTCAACAAGCGCAATGTGGAAGTGGTCGGCGTTTCCATCGACTCGCAATATTCTCACTTTGCCTGGAAAAATACGCCGATCAACAATGGCGGCATTGGTCAAGTGCGCTACCCGCTGGTAGCCGATGTTAAACACGAAATTTGTCGCGCTTACGATGTGGAAGCCGCTGATGGAACGGCTTATCGGGGTTCATTCCTGATCGACCGGGCCGGGGTGGTGCGCCATCAAGTGGTTAATGATATGCCGCTGGGACGCGACATTGATGAGATGCTGCGCATGGTGGACGCGCTGCAATTTACCGAAGAACATGGCGAGGTCTGCCCGGCCGGCTGGAGCAAGGGCAAATCGGGCATGAAGGAAACGGCCGAGGGTGTGGCCAGGTATTTGTCAGGTCACGCCAAAGAACTCTAATCCCCCGCCATTTTGTACAAGGCTGCTAAAATCCGCCGCGCTACAGATTTTTAGGGGGCGTCAATTATGCTGATCTGGTTCGTCATTCTTTATCTGCTGTTGTCCGTGGGCATCGGACTGTATGCCTCGACACGTGTGCATAATTCCAGGGATTTCGTGGTGGCCGGGCGCAATCTGCCGTTGCCTATCGTGACCGCAACGGTATTCGCCACCTGGTTCGGCGCGGAAACGGTGTTGGGGATTTCAGCGGTGTTCGTCAAGGAGGGCTTGGGCGGCGTGGTCGCCGATCCGTTCGGCGCCAGCCTGTGTCTGATCATCGCCGGGCTGTTTTTCGCCGGTCGGCTGTATCGCATGAATCTGCTCACCATCGGCGATTATTATCGCGCCCGCTATAACCCCACGGTGGAATTGATCATGACCGTGTGCATCATGATCTCCTACCTGGGCTGGGTGGCGGCGCAGGTGACGGCGCTGGGATTGGTGTTCAGCGTGGTGAGCGACGGCGCGATCTCGCAACAGGCCGGCATGTTCATCGGCGTGGCCGTCGTGGTCGCCTACACCATGTTCGGCGGGATGTGGTCTATCGCCCTGCTCGATTTCGTGCAAATGACGGTGATCATGGCGGGCATGTTGCTGATTGCCGTGTTGATCAGCGGCGATGCCGGCGGGGTGAGCCATGTGGTTAGCCATGCGCAGGCTTCCGGCAAGTTGCAGTTTTTGCCCAGCGGCGGTATAGAAGCGTGGATACCCTTCATTGGTGCTTTACTGACCATGATGCTGGGCTCCATCCCGCAGCAGGACGTGTTCCAGCGCATGACTTCGGCGAAGACCGAGAAAATCGCGGTGCGCGGCACGGTGCTGGGCGGTGTGCTGTATTTCGCTTTTGCTTTCGTGCCGATGTTTCTGGCCTATTCCGCGATGCTGATCGATCCGAAGTTTTTCAGCGAGCTGGTCGAGAGCGACCCGCAGATGGTGCTGCCCAGCCTGATCATGAACCACACTCCGCTGATCGCGCAGGTGCTGTTCTTCGGCGCCTTGCTGTCGGCCATCATGAGCACGGCGTCCGCCACCCTGCTCGCGCCTTCGGTGATGTTCACCGAAAATATCCTCAAGCACTTCGCATTCAAGCACATGGGCGATAAGCAGATGCTGCGCACCATGCGCATCACTGTGCTGATCTTCGGCAGTTTCGTGCTGTGGTTTGCGCTGAATTCGGAATTGAGCATTTTCCACATGGTTGAGAACGCCTACAAGATCACGCTGGTCGGGGCGTTCGTGCCGCTGGCGTTCGGCCTGTACTGGAAGCGCGCCAACAATCAGGGCGCGCTGCTGTCCATCGCGATGGGATTGACCTCATGGATAGCGATGGAATGGATTGAGCCGGACACCTATTGGCCGCCGCAACTGGTCGGTTTGCTGATGAGTGTGACCGGAATGTTGGCCGGTTCGCTGCTGCCCAACATGATGCGTAGCCATCATGCTGCGCATTCCAATAATACTTAGCGTATGTCATCTTTCTGTCATAATTTCTTCATATCCTCGCAATCTTGAACATTAAGGAGCGATGATGAGTGCGAAGATTTTGATTGTGGAAGACGAGCCGGCGATCCAGGAATTGCTGGTGTTCAATGTGATGCAGGCGGGATTTCAGGCGTTGCGCGCCGAAGACGCGGACAGTGCGTGGCAACAGATACGCAGCAATGTGCCGGATTTG
>JANONV010000263.1:0-3023 GCA_031421015.1 Gallionella sp.
TGCTTCGTGAAATTCGCGCGCGTGTTGCAACATGCCGTCGCGCCCGTCCGGCGAGACGATGCCGAGGCTGATGTTCCCGGTATTGTTGACCTGGGCGTCGCTGACATGATTCTGCTCGGAAAAACTCATCGCGCCGGGATGAAAAGCGGTGATCTGGTTGTCATCCAGATCGGTGGTGATAAATGCTTGTCCGGTATAGCTGCCGGGAATGTGGCGGATGTGCGCCTGCGTCAAACCGAGTTTCTCCAGACGCAGCGCATAGGTGGAAAAGTCATCGCCCACCGTCGCCATGATTAACGGATTACCGCCGAGCAGCTTGAGGTTGTAGGCGATGTTGCCCGCGCAGCCGCCGAATTCGCGGCGCATTTCCGGCACCAGGAACGCCACGTTCAGGATATGAATTTTTTCAGGCAGGATGTGCTTTTTGAATTGATCCGGAAACACCATGATGGTGTCGTAGGCCATCGAACCGCAAATCAGCGTGTGCATCGGAAAACCCGGTTGGAATTGGGAGGCGCGAATTGTATCACCAGGCTGGCAACGGTTTGTTGCGCAAGCCGACAGATGAATGGGCCGCTTCCATTGTGTAGAATGCCAACTTTACATTCTATACAATATGTAGTGTACAATGACCGCTTAAACCACTGCCGGTGGTGGTTTTGGTTGCCGTGAGAGGTGGGCCGCTATATTTTCCGTAGCTAAATTGAGCAAGCTTGTCCCATGTTGAATTCAGGCCAGGAGATTCGACAGCGGCTTGCTGTTGCAAGACTTCCGGCAATGCCGCATATCCTGATTAAACTGCTGGATCTTTGTCAGGGCGAAGATGAAGACGCGGGGTTAGATGATTTTGCCGATTTAATCGCCAAGGATGCGGCAGTTACCATGAAAATGCTGGATGCCGCCAGCCGTTCTGCGCCCCCTCATCATGGACACAAGCCGGGGTTGCGGCAGCCGTTGCTGGCTTTGGGCATTGATACCGTCAAGTCCTTGCTGATCGGCTAGTCGGTATCCCAGGTATTCGACGGCTTCACAAATTTCGGCAACTCAGATCTGCGCGGATTTTGGCGACATTCGTACACGGCTGCGCTGGCGGCGCGAAAAATCGCGGTAATGACGAACTATCCGCATCCGGAAGAAGCTTATCTGGCCGGTCTGTTGCACGATGTCGGCCGCTTGTCTCTGCTCTCTGCCGCACCCCAGGAATACTCGACACTGTTGAGACATGTGGATGACTCGGGTCTGTGTGTGGCCGAGCGGCAGACGTTTGGCATCACTCATCCCGAGGCTGGCGCGTGGCTGATCGGGCAATTTTCCCTCGACTCTTTTCTCGCCGACAGCGTGCTTTATCATCACCAGCCGGTGCAGCAGCTGGTAGCGGCTCACCCGCTCATTCGTATTGCGATGCTGGCGGATCTGATAGCCGGTCATGGCGCGAGCGAGCCGGCATTTGAAGTCGCACAATTGCTCTTCGGCCTGGACGCGAAAGCGACGCAGGGTATTTGCAACGATACCGGGGAGCGCGTCAAGGAAACAGCCGAGTTTCTAAAAATCGATCTGGCCGGTACCGAGCAGGCCATGGCCGTGCCTTATCCTTCCAGGCGTGCCGACAATGCCAGCAATGCCCGCGACCAGTTGACGCTTGAAGTGCAACAAGTGATTCTTGCTTCAGAAGTCAGTCGTTCTTTTTCCGGGGCAGACGGTGAACCGGGTGTGTTGTCCGCCGTGGCCAGGGCGGCAAAGTTGCAATTCGGTTTCGAAAATGCGCTGTTCCTGATGCGGGATGAGGGCGATCAGTGTCTGCGCGGAGTGGCGCTGGAACCCGCCAGGCAAAGCTTTTCCGAATTTTCGATTCCGCTGCGAGGGGGCGGCGCGATATCCGATTCGCTGGAGCAAGGGCAGATCGCTTTCCTGGATTCCGGATGCGATGCGCTCAGTCTGGCCGAACAGCAACTATTCCGTCTGCTGGGGGCGGAGCATCTGGTTTGCCTGCCTTTGCCGGTCGGCCAGCGCGGGCTTGCCGGACGGCATGGATTGGGCGTCATCATAGCTTCGGCGTCCGCATACCGGCTTGCCGAACTTCGTGCCCGCTCCGCTTTTCTGCGCACCTTTGCCTCCCAGGCAGCGGTGGCCATTGATGCAGTGCGTGCCAAAGCGGTCGAATCTGCGCGCATCGCTGAAAAATATCGCGACACAGCGCGCTGGGTCGTCCATGAAGCCAGCAATCCGCTGTCCATCATTAAAAATTATCTCGCCGTACTCGAAGCCAAGCTAACGAGGCAGGAGCCGGTGCAGGCTGAGGTGGCTATTCTCGGCCAGGAGATTGATCGGGTCAGCGGGATTTTGCGCGGGCTTACCGATATTCAAATGGAACCATCCATTCAAATGGGATCAGCTATTCAAATGGAATCAGGGGAACTGCTTGGCATCAAGCAGGTTGTCGGAGATGTGGTGAGATTTTTCCGGGTGACCGGGTTCGTGCCGCCCACGATACAACTTGAGACGCGGTTTCAGACGGAAATTGCCGAGATCAAAGTGGACAGCAACGCGCTCAAACAGATTCTGGTCAATTTGATCAAAAATGCAGTTGAGGCAATTCGGGAGAACGGAGAGATTGTGGTTGCCATTCCCGGCTACATAAATCGCGATGGCCGTCTGTATTGCGCCGTGACCGTTCATGACAGCGGGCCGGGTATCGCGCCAGCGGTGCTGGCAAAGCTGTTTTCGCCGGTGCACAGCGCCAAGGGCGGGGATCACGCCGGACTTGGTTTGAGCATAGTCCATGGTCTGGTGCAGAGTCTTGAAGGAATCATTATGTGCCGCAGCAATGGCAGCGGGACGACATTTGAATTGTTGTTGCCGGTTGATGCCGGAACAAATATTGAAGGGCATCTCTAAAAATCCAAACTCCGTCGCGATGCTGCGTTGCTCAAAAATTTTTAACGCTTACATATCAAACATATGCGGCGCGCTAAAAATTTTTTCGCGCCTTGCCTGGCTTAGGATTTTGAATTTTTAGAGGTGCC
>JANONV010000264.1:0-6394 GCA_031421015.1 Gallionella sp.
GTAGACAAACAGGCTAATTCAATTTCTTCTTCAAACGGAAAATAATTCGTAGGCCGGGCTGTGCCCGACAGCTAGTTGCAGATTTCCGGCTGTCAGGTATTTTGCACCACGATTTTCGGAAACGCCGCGCTGTGATCCTGAGCCATTTCCGCGATCTTGACTGCGATACGGCGCGCGATCTGTTTATACGTTTTGGCGATGCTGCCATTGGGATCTGCCACCACCGTTGGATTGCCGGAATCCGTTTGCTCGCGAATACGAATATCCAGCGGCAGGTTGCCCAAAAATTCCACGTTGTAATCGGCGCACATTTTCGCGCCGCCACCAGCGCCGAAGATATGCTCTTCGTGCCCGCACTTTGAGCAGATGTGCGTGCTCATGTTTTCCACGATGCCGACTATCTTGATGCCGACCTTCTCGAACATCTTGAGCCCCTTGCGCGCGTCCATCAGCGCGATGTCCTGCGGCGTCGTTACGATGATCGCGCCGGTGACGGGCACTTTCTGCGCCAATGTCAATTGAATGTCGCCGGTGCCAGGCGGCATATCCACCACCAGATAATCCAGATTATCCCAGCGTGTCTGGTGCAGCAACTGGTCGAGCGCCTGGGTCACCATCGGGCCGCGCCAGACCATCGGCGTATCATCGCCATCTATCATGTAGCCGATGGACATGGATTGAATGTCATGGTTGATCATCGGTTCCATGGATTTGCCGTCGCGCGATTTTGGTTGCCCGGCGATCCCCAACATGGTCGGCTGAGACGGACCATAGATATCGGCATCCAGCACGCCGACGCGCGCGCCTTCGGCGGCCAGAGCCAGAGCCAGATTGACCGCGGTAGTGGATTTACCCACGCCGCCCTTGCCGCTCGCCACCGCGATGATATTTTTCACGCCTTCCACCAGTTTCACGCCGCGCTGCACCGCGTGCGGCACGACTTTGCTGGACACGCTGACGCTGACCTTGCCCGCGCCAGGCAGCGCCTTCTTGAGGTGGGTTTCTACCATCGCGCGTATCTCGTCCCACACGCTCTTGGCCGGATAACCCAGTGTAATGTCCAGCGACACATCGGCGCCGGAAACCTTGACGTTCTTCACGGATTTTCCGCTGACAAAATCTTTTTGGGTGTTAGGGTCGATCAAATTCTTCAACGCGGTTTGCACATCCGTTTCGTTAATACTCATCACTCACTCCTGTTTAAAATAAATTGCCTGGGTTGGATTTTAAACTATGCCGACTATTTTTATCGGGTATTTGTTGGCCGGCGCTTTAGATCAGGGGGCGATTCCCGGCTCGCACCGGCAGCCGCGATTCGGTCCAGATAATCCTGCCATAGCGCGGTTTGATTCTTTCCAAGCTTATAAAGATACTCCCACGTAAACAGTCCGGTATCGTGACCGTCATCGAAATCGATCTGAACGGCATAACTGCCGACCGGGACCAGCGCGCTTACCCCCACATTCTTTTTTCCCACTTGCAATACTTCCTGCCCGGGGCCGTGTCCGCTGACATCGGCCGATGGTGAGCAAACCCGTAAATATTCATAGGGCAGTTGAAAACCAACCCCGTCGTCAAAAGTGATCTCGAGCATACGGGATTGCTGGTGTAATTTAATTTCCGTGGGTTGTCCTGACATGATTCTGCTGTTGCTCCTGTGGTGTGCAGCGCATTCGCCGCTGAAAAAACTACCGTGTTTTGTATAGGGTATTTGCTAATCGGACGATCCGCTGATAGGGGAAGTCCGCGAATTCGCCAAATTTCTGCTGCGCCATCACCACCAATGAAGCTACGTCCTGCACCTGATCACTGTCATCCAGTGAGAACTGCAGTCCTTTCAAACCACCGCATTGCAGACGCATTTCTTGCGCATGCGGCAAAGGACCGTCAATGTGCAATCTACCGAGCGCGAAAGTAAAATTACGCCGCAATAAATCGCGCAATGCGATACAGCGCTCAAATGCTTCAGCATCGTTGCAGGAGACGATTTCACGCTCGGCAATATTGCGTTTCTCTGCCTTCGAACAGGCCGCGCATTGGACAAGAATGGTTGTTTCGAATGGACAAAGGCGGGGAACGGTTGCGGTCAACGTCTGACGATAAGCGGTTTCATCCATTTGGCGTGTGTTTAATCATCCTGCGGATTGGGGACCGGTTGCCGCACTTGATTGAGCAAATCTTCGGCGTGCAATTCCGTTTCGGCAAACATTACTTTGATGACAAACGACGCATCGCTGGCCATCTCGCCGCGCAGCCGCTTGGCCCGGTCCGATGCTTCCCGAAATGTCTCGTGCTGCTCCAGCTTTTGCAATCGTCGGATCGGCAATTCAAAAATCTTATAAACAAAATAGGGCATATTAATCTTTCAGTGAATTAGAACCAGGTATAGGGGTATTAGAACGATCAAGACTTGCCAGCGGGTTTCAGGAAGGTCACCACATTGGAGCCGGGTGCGTTTTTGCTCGAACAACTGCCCTCGCCGATCCCTGCATCCCGCTCTGCTTCGTGCAGCATGTTGATCACATCCACGTAGTGTTTTTGTTTCACCATCATCAGCGCGGTAAGGCCTCCTTCGTTGCGCGCCATGACATCGGCACCCGCCTTCAGCAGCGTTTCGACCACGGCCGTTTCGCCGTAGCCCGCCGCCAGCATCAGGGGGCGAATACCATAGCCGATAGGCGCCTCGACGTTCGCGCCCGCGCCGATGAGGGCTTGCGCCACATCCGCAAACCCCCGATCCAGCTCCGCGTTATAGGCCGCCTTCATCAGCGCTGTCCAGCCACGCGGATCGGCCGCATTGACGTCTGCGCCGGCCTCGATTAAAACCATGACCATGGGCAGATTGCCGGCATGGCAAGCCAGCATCAGCACTGTAGCGCCATCGGCATCGCGTGAATTGACCTCGGCCCCGGCAGATAAAATCTGCCGGGCGTGCCCGACATCGGCAGCGTTCACCGCTTTAAACAATTCTGTAGACATACGGCTGCTCCTGTTGAGATCAAAATGATTCCTTATTCCAGTCTTGACCAAACTTGCCGCTTCACGAAATAAAGCAAAGTGGTCAAAATCACCAAATAGCCGATTACGTAATAGCCCAGCCTATGCCGTTCTTCCTCATGCGGGTCGGCAGCCCAGGCGAGAAATGACACGACATCGCGCGCTTTCCCCTGCAGTTCAGCGTGCAGGGCCGGGTCAGCCGCGCCACCAATCCCGAGCGCGCCAATTCCAAGTGCATCGGGCATTTTGGTTTCAGGAAAAACACGATTGCCGGGCAGCCCTTCCGGGGTGAGGTAATAGCCAGTCAGGAAGGAATACACATAGCTTGTCCCGCCTTCACGCGCCTTGGTGATCAAACTCAGATCAGGGGGTATCAATCCAAACGATTGCATGGCGGCATCGTCAGGCAGCAGACTGGTAAGCGATGCTTCCAACGGTTGGTCGCCGCGCCATGCGTCGATCTTGCTCTTGTCGATGCCAAAGCTGGCCAGATTGCGATATCTGACGTATTTCAGGCCGTGGCAGCCATGACATGTATTCATAAAAGCTTCCGCGCCGCGCTCCACCGCAGGCACGCCGGTCTCCACCCGGATATTTTCCAGCTTTGCTTGTGTAGCCCAAGCCGGCAGGGCGGAGATGTACAACATCAGCATGACAACGAGCTTGTTCATGTGTTGTCACCCTGGCGGCGATGTTGCGGCAACTTGCCTTTTGCTCTGGCTTCGTCGGCCATCAAAGCCTCTACTTCCGGAGGCAATCCACGCTTGATGAGCCATTTTTCTTCCGCTTTTGAAATGAAGGGCAGCAGCAGGAACGACCCGAAATAAAAAATGGTTGCCGCTTGTCCGATCACGATAGTCCGATCGGTCGGTGGGACGTAGCCAACATAGCCCAGCACCAGGATATCCAGCATAAATAGCAAGAACAGTATTCGATATGCCGGACGGTAGCGGCCGCCGCCGGGAATCCGCGAGCGATCCAAAAATGGCATGAACGCGAAGATAATCACGGATAATCCCATCGCCACCACGCCGCCGACCATGTCGGGCACCGAGCGCAAAATCGCATAGAACGGCAAGAAGTACCATTCCGGGACGATGTGGTCCGGGGTTATCATCGGGTTGGCCGGAATATTATTGGCGGACTCAATCAGGCTGTTCGGCAAAAAGAACACGAAGACAGAAAACACGATTAAGAATATGCCCAATCCAAACAAATCCTTGCTGGTGAAATAGGGATGAAAAGGGATGTTGTCCTTGTCGGCCAGATTGATGCCGCTCGGATTGCTGCTTTTGACGGTATGCAGCGCAACCAGATGCACCACCACCGCAGCGATGATTAGAAATGGAAATAAATAATGCAGCGCAAAGAAGCGCGTCAGCGTAGCGTCGCCCACGGTGTAGTCGCCGCGCAGCCAGATCACCACATGGTCGCCGATAAACGGGGTGGCACGGAACAGGTTGGTGATCACGGTCGCACCCCAGTACGACATTTGTCCCCATGGCAACAAGTAACCCATGAAGGCGGTCGCCATCAACAGCAGCAGCAGGCCCTGACCGGTCCACCACAGCAACTCGCGCGGCGCGCGATAGGAGCCATAATAAAGCGTGCGCGCCATGTGGATATAGATCACCAGAAAGAATGCCGACGCGCCGGTGGAATGCATGAAGCGCAACAGCCAGCCGTAATTCACATCGCGCATGATGTGCTGGATGGAATCGAACGACAGCGCGATATCCGCCTTGTAGTGCATGGCTAAAAAGATACCGGTGGCCACTTGCAGCACCAACACGAAGCCGGCCAGGAATCCGAAATTCCACCAGTAGCTGAGATTGCGCGGCGTCGGGTAGCCGGTCAATTCGCTTTTGACAAAATGGGTGAGCGGGAAACGCTGGTCTACCCAACTAATGATTTTGCTTTTCATGGTTTTCTCCTACGCAACACCGATGATGATTTTGTCAGCCGCGATGAACCGGTAAGGCGGCACTTCCAGATTTTTCGGCGCGGGGCCGCGCAGCACACGGCCGCTGTCGTCATACCGGCTGCCATGGCAATGACACATCCAGCCCGAGCTTTCCCGGTTAGGCACGCAACCCATGTGCGTGCAGACACCGACCACGACCAGCCATTCCGGTAGTTTGACGCGCTGCCGATCCGGCTCAGGGTCTGTGCCGCCGTCGGACGCAGCCATAGCCCCGATCTGCTCTTCGGTTCGATGCAAGACAAACACCGGTTTGCCCTGCCAGGCGATGGTATGCATTCCACCCGCAGGGATACCGGATAAATCCGCTTCCGTGGTCGCCTTGGCCAGCACATCCGCGCTTGGATTCATGCTGGCGATAAACGGCAGACACGCAACTGCCGCGCCCGCGCCGCCGACTACAGAGGTCGCCTTGATTAAAAAATCGCGGCGCCCGGTATCGTCCAAAATATTGCTTTCAGCCATAATAATCCCCCAATCAAAAAACTTCTGTCGCTACGTACAGTTACCCGTCTTCCCGTTATTTCTGCACGGTTTTTTGCAAGACGCCGCGTATCGCGTCCGGCGTTTTCATGATGTTCATAAAGCTGTTTTTCCCCATCATGCTCAAATCGGGGAAATTGATCGCAATACGGAAACGGGCATACAGCGCATAAACCTTGTTGCCCGAAACCAATACCTCATAAGGCAAGTGAGCGGTGGATTTAAGCTCGCGAAAATCGATTTCGCTCATGATGAATCTGTCGTCCATGTATTTTTCGGATTCGGCGGCGCCTTTCATGGCGACACCGAAGACGCTCTCTTGCTTGCCGGGAACATCTACGCGGTAAACCTTGGTGACGCCGTTTTTATTGTCCGTCAGTTTTGCATCCACTGATTGAACGGCTTCTTCGTAGCTGGAATATTCGGCCAAGACACTGGGTTCGTCGAAATATTCCATGCCTATCATATAGTGATACTTGCGCGCCTGAGCGGCAGTCATTCCATGCTTGGAACCGAACTGTTCCACCTTGCCCAGCGCGGCGCTCAATCCCGTGGCAACACCGCCCAAATCGCCTTTCATGCGATACGCGTTTGCCATGTAAACCGGGTTGGTATAACTCACCTGCACACCATCCTTTGCCTGGGTGATAGCCACCCTTTGCGCCGCACCAAAACCACCGTGCTCGGAATCGGCCGCATTCTTCATTAACTCGTCATTGGTCACGACCAGAATACTCGCATCAGCGTAAGGTGAATAATTTCCGACCACGGTAAAACCGGCAGCGATCAATGCGGCTTTTGCCTGCTCGGTTTTCTCGGCAACCGAGCCCGCCTCTTTTGAGGCAAGCACGAAGGGTTTTAATTTCTCGTCATCGGCCATCGCGCTGCTTATGCCGAACAGCAACAGCGCCGGCAACAATATGTTTTTGAGTG
>JANONV010000265.1:0-3663 GCA_031421015.1 Gallionella sp.
TGCATGCCGTATTCGGCCACGGCCTGTTCATCGCTGGCGTCGGCTTTGCCCAGGATCGCGCCGAGGCGCATCGCGGCTTCGAACAGCTTGGCGGTCTTGCAGTGGATGACGCGCATGTAGTTGGCGATGTCCACATCGGCATCGTGGCAGTTGAGCAGTTGCAGCACCTCGCCCTCGGCGATGGTGTTGGTGGCGTCGGCCAGGGTTTGCATCACGCGCATCTCGCCCGCTTCGACCATCATCTGGAAGGCGCGCGAATACAGAAAATCGCCGACCAGCACGCTGGCGGCATTGCCGAACAGCGCGCTGGCGGTGGCGCGGCCGCGGCGCAAACCGGATTCGTCCACCACGTCGTCGTGCAGCAGCGTGGCGGTATGGATGAACTCCACCACCGCCGCCAGATCGTGGTGCCGTTTGCCCCGATAAGCGAAAGCTTCGGCGGACAGCACCACCAGCGCCGGGCGCAGCCGCTTACCGCCACCGTTGACGATATATTCGCCGACCTGGTTGATCAGCGACACTTCGGAATGCAGACGGGCGCGTATCACCTGATCCACTGCGGACATGTCTGCGGCGAGCAAGTGTTTGAGGCTTTCCAAAAATAGGCGGTTTTCCATAAATGCTTTAATTTTGACCAACAAAAAAATCTAGTATCCGGCAACGCTGGCATCTTCGCAAACAAACCCAACCCCTCCCGGCCTCCCCAACCCCCCACCCCCCTTGTCAGGGGGAGAAACAGGGGAGGAGCTAAGCTTCCCCCCTGACAAGGGGGGATCGAGGGGGGTTGGTTTTTCCCCGGCCCCTCGCTGCGCTCTCCCCAACCTTGCTACCCGCGCCGCCACAAATACATCCCTATCATCACGCCCAGCCCACTCAACGCCGCCACATAATAGGCCGGGGCCAGAGGGTCGAGCGGCAACAGCATGCTCACCGCTATCGGTGTGAGTCCGCCGAATACCGCGTAGGCCACGTTGTAAGAAAACGATAATCCGGAAAAACGCACCACCGGCGGGAACGCCTTGACGGCGACGCCCGGCACCACGCCGATCACGCCGACAAAAAATCCGCACAGGGCGTACAGCGCGTTGATGTTTTGCGGCGCAACCGACATTTGCTGGTAGAACAGTAGCGAGGTGAGGACCAACATCACGCAGCCGGCCATCATCACCCGCCCCGCGCCATAACGGTCGGCCAGCGCGCCGAACACCACGCAGCCCAGACTCAAAAATAAAGTTGCGATACTGTTGGCCTGCAAGGCGACAGCGGCGGGAATGGCAAACAGCTTTTGCACCAGCGGCGGCGTCATCAGTATCATCACCACGATCGCGGCGGACAGCAGCCAGGTCATCAGCATGGTGAGGATCACGGCGGGACGATGTGCGCGTATCACCGTCTTCAACGGCATCTCGTCGGCTAACATTTGCCGTGCCTGCATTTCCTTGAACACCGGCGTTTCTTGCAGCCACTGGCGCAACCACACCGCTACCAAACCGAACATGCCGCCGAGGATGAACGGCACGCGCCAGCCTTCCGCGAGCAATTCGGCCGGGGCATACAGTTTGTGGATCGCGGCCGCCACCAGCGAACCGAGCAGAATTCCGCCGGTCAATCCGGCGGTCAGCGTGCCGCAGGCGAAGCCGATATGGCGCGCGGGCACGTGTTCGGAGACGAACACCCAGGCGCCCGGCACCTCGCCGCCGATGGCCGCGCCCTGCAACAAACGCATCGCCAGCAATAACAGCGGCGCCCAGATGCCGATGACGGCGTAGGTCGGCAACAAACCGATCGCCAGCGTCGGCACCGACATCAAAAAGATGCTCAGCATGAACATCCGTTTGCGCCCCAGCAAATCGCCGAAATGCGCCATCACGATGCCGCCCAGCGGGCGCGCCAAGTAGCCCGCCGCGAAAATGCCGAAGGTCTGCATCAGGCGCAGCCAGTCCGGCATGTCGGGCGGGAAAAACAACTGCGCGATCACCACCGCGAAAAACACGAAGATGATGAAGTCGTAAAACTCCAGCGCGCCGCCCAACGCGGCTAACCCCAGCGTCCGGTAGTCGCTGCGGCTCAGCGCAGGCATGAATGATTCCATGTATTCCGTTCCTTGATTAATCGTGGCGAGAGTGTATGTGATGCCGTCGGGTAGCACTAGTACGCTGTAACTTCTTAAAACCAACCCCTCCCGGCCTCCCCTTATCAGGGGAGGAGCCAAGCTTCCCCCCTGACAAGGGGGGACTGAGGGGGGTTGGTTTGGGAAGATTGATGCGTTACATGGTACTAGTATCATGCAACGCTTTAATCTTCGCAAACCTCCCCTTGTCATGAGGAGGCTTAAACCCAGAGTCCGGCCAAACAGAGCCCGGCCAAACCCTTAAAAATTTGCGCATCCCGCTCTTTTTATGGATAATGCGCCCCCCTGTAAGTGCGTACACCCGCCGCACCAAACTACTCGCAAGGAAATAAAATGAAAGCAGATATACATCCGAATTACCAGGAAATCACCGTGACATGCAGTTGCGGCAACTCCTTCAAGACCAAGTCCGTGATGGGCAAACCGGCGCTGCACGTCGAAGTTTGTTCCGAGTGCCACCCTTTCTACACCGGCACGCAAAAAATTGTGGATACCGCCGGCCGCATCGACAAATTCCGTCAGAAATACGGCACCAAGGCTGCGGCGTAGGAGCTTCGCGCTGCGGTTTCATCAAAAGGCAGCGTTTGCTGCCTTTTTTATTTGCGGCGACAATGTGGCATCACCACGGTAGGATGGGTGGAGCGTAGCGATACCCATCGCTCCACGGTAACAGACTGATGGGTATCGCTACGCTCCACCCATCCTACAAGCTACCAGCAGATTTTAGGATAACCTGACGCATGTACTTCATAAAACCCACCGACCCGAACCCGATCACCCCCATCAAGGCGGCGCTGCTCGGGCTGCTGTGTCTGGTCTGGCTGGGCACCGGACTGGTCGGGCACGATCCGTGGAAGCCGGATGAGGCATACAGCTTCGGGCTGATTTATTCCATGTTGCAAAGCGGCGCATGGCCTCCGCTGCAAAGCGGCGCATGGTTAGTCCCCACCCTCGCCGGCGAACCTTTTATGAATAATCCGCCGCTGTTTTACTGGACCGCCGCGCTGTTCGCCAAACTGTTTTCGCCGTTGCTGCCGCTGCATGACGGCGCGCGCCTCGCCAGCGGCTTTTACACCGCGCTAACGCTGCTGTTCACCGGGCTCGCGGGCCGCAAATTGTACGGGGAGAATCGCGGCTGGGCGGCGGCGATCATCCTGATCGGTTGTCTCGGTATGCTGGTGCGCGCCCACGAGATGACCGCCGACCTCGCGCTGCTCGCCGGTTGCGCGATGATGCTGTACGGCTTTACGCTGAGCCAGGAGCGTGTCATGCGCGCCGGCGTGTTGATCGGCACCGGCGTCGGCGTCGGCTTCATGGCCAAGGGATTTATTGCGCCGCTATTTTTTGTTTTAATCGCCGCGCTGTTGCCCGCGCTATTCGCAAAATGGCGGACACGCAATTATTTTCACAGCCTCGCCAGCGCCGTTCTATTTGCGCTACCGTGGTTGACCATCTGGCCGTTGCTGCTGTATCAACACTCGCCGCGATTGTTCGCGGCCTGGGCATGGACGCACAACCTCGGCAACTGGCTC
>JANONV010000266.1:0-4003 GCA_031421015.1 Gallionella sp.
TTGCGTGTGGCAGGACAGAGCGAAGCGGTGTTCGTCGAGGATATACAGGACATGCCGCAAGCGATCATGCAGATGGCGCGCGATGGCGATGTGGTCATCACGATGGGGGCAGGTTCGATCGGCGGCACCCCGAATAAATTGCTGGGGAAAAGCGACGTTGATGCGACCGGGAAAATGCCGGCCTTCCAGAAGACGGAAGACAGATGACAGCGTCAGAAGACAGAGGACAGAGAACAGGCGACAGAGGTTTAGTTGCCGCTGCGCGGCAATCTTTTAAAAAAGGCGCGGCGGAGCCGCTCAACACTCAGTCCTCAATCCTCAATCCTCAGTCCTCTGAACTGCTTGGCACATTGAGCCACAACGTGCCGATGAGCCGGCATACCAGCTGGCGCGCCGGCGGCGTTGCGCAACATATGTATCAGCCTGCCGATGCGGTTGACCTGCTGAAGTTCCTGCGCAGTGTGCCGGTTGATGAGCCGCTGTATGCGGTGGGTCTGGGCAGCAATTTGCTGGTGCGCGATGGCGGTTTGCGCGGCACGGTGCTGTTGCTGCATGGCACATTGAGCGCGCTGCATCTCGAAATGGATGGCAGTGTCTATGCCGAAGCCGGGGTGCCGGGCGCGAAGCTGGCGCGTTTTGCGGCTGCGCACGGTTTGCGCGATGCAGAATTCTTCGCCGGCATCCCCGGCACGCTGGGCGGGATGCTGGCGATGAACGCCGGCTGTTACGGCAGCGAGACATGGGAGAGGGTGCTGCGCGCGCAGAGCGTGGATAGACATGGCGAAACGCATGTGCGCACGAAGGAAGATTATGAGATCGGGTATCGGCATGTTGTCAGGACTGAGGTGCGAGGACTGAGGACTGAGGAAAACCTTCCCGCTCTTCAGTCCTCAGTCATCAGTCCTCAGTCCCCAGAATTTTTCGTCGCTGCCTGGCTGCAATTTACCAAGGGCGATGGCGAAACCGCGCGGCAGGAAATCAAGGCGTTGCTGAACAAGCGCATCGCCAGTCAACCGCTGAATTTGCCGAATGCCGGTTCGGTGTTTCGCAATCCGCCGGGCGACCATGCGGCGCGGCTGATCGAGCAATGCGGGTTGAAAGGCAGACAGATCGGCGGCGCGCAGGTGTCGGAAAAGCACGCCAACTTCATCGTGAATACCGGTGATGCGACTGCGGCGGACATCGAGAATCTGATCAACGAGGTGCAGACCACGGTCGACCGGCAGACCGGTATCAAGTTGCACCCGGAAGTACGCATTATCGGTGAAAAGAAACTATGAACCCGCACCTCAGTCCTCAGTCCTCAGTCCTCAGTCCTGCCTCTTTCGGCAAAGTGGCGGTGTTGCTGGGCGGGCGTTCCGCCGAGCGCGAGGTGTCGCTGAACAGCGGCGCGGCGGTGCTGGCCGCGCTCAAGCGCTGCGGCGTGGACGCCTACGCGTTCGACCCCGCCGTGCAGAATTTACAGGCGCTGGCCGAGGAAGGGTTTGATCGCGTGTTTATCGCGTTGCATGGGCGTTACGGCGAAGACGGCACGGTGCAGGGCGCGCTGGAATTGCTGGGCATCCCCTATACCGGCAGCGGCGTGATGGCCTCGGCGCTGGGCATGGACAAGTGGCGCACCAAGCTGGTATGGCAGGCGGCGAACCTGCCAGTGCCGGATTACGCGCTGCTCGATGAACATAGCGACTGGCAGGCGGTCGCGCAACAGTTGGGTTTGCCGTTGTTCGTAAAACCGGCCAACGAAGGATCGAGTGTCGGCATCAGCAAAGTGAAAGCGGTGAGCGAGTTGCCGGTTGCGTATCGCGAAGCCGCCAGGCATGACAAGTTGGTGCTCGCGGAAAGTTTTATCGGCGGCGGCGAATATACCGTGGCGATTCTGGGCGAGCAGGCGTTGCCGGTGATCAAGATCGAGCCGGCCAATGAGTTCTACGATTACGAGGCGAAATACCTGCGCGACGACACCCGCTACCTGTGCCCGAGCGGGTTGAGTGCGGCGCAGGAAGAGGAGATGCAGTTGTTGGCAAAGCAATCGTTCGCGCTGATCGGCGGGCAAGGTTGGGGGCGCGTAGATTTTCTGGTGAACGAAGCCGGTCAGCAGTATTTGCTCGAAGTGAACACCTCGCCGGGGATGACCGACCACAGTCTGGTGCCGATGGCGGCGCGCCAGGCGGGAATGAGTTTTGAGCAGTTGGTGCTGAACATATTAGAGTTGGCAGGGGTTAACAAATGATTTTCACGATTGTCCTTTCTCCCGCTTGCGGGAGAGAGTTAGAGAGAGGGATGTATGTGGGATAACGCGCCATTGCTGCGCACTATCGCCGACGCGCTGATCGGTTTCAGTGTGCTGGCAGCGTTGTATGGCGCGGCTTATTACGCGGTGCGCTTGCCCGGATTGTTCCCGTTGCAAAGCGTGCATTTGAGCGCGGCTCCTCAGCGGGTCGCGGCGGCGGAAGTGTTGCGGGTGGTGCGCAACGAAACGAACGGAAATTTTTTTACCGCGGATATCGATCGCGTAAGACAGTCATTGGAAAAATTGCCGTGGGTGCGCAACGTCAGCATACGCCGCGAATTTCCGCACCGCCTGGCGGTGCGGCTGGAAGAGCATCAGGCGCTGGCGCGCTGGAACAACGTTGCCTTGGTGAATCAACAGGGCGAGGTCTTTTTTGTGGGAACAGATCGGGTTGCGGAGAGCGAGCAAGTGCTGCCGGATTTTATCGGACCGGACGGAGCGTCGGTCGAGGTTGCGCAGCACTACGCGCAATTCAGCCGTCAGCTTGAGCAGTTGAATGAAAGTGGTTTTCGCGATTGCCCGGCTTCGCCCCCCTCGCTTCGCTCTCCCCGCTTGCGGGGGAGGGTTGGGGTGGGGGACAGCGTGAACGGTACGTGCTCAGCTGTGGATTTGCAGGCAGTGCAGCTGGCGTTGTCGGCGCGCCATGCCTGGCAACTGCGTTTAAACAACGGCATGGTGCTGGAACTGGGCCGTGAGGATATGCGGCAACGTCTGGCAAGGTTCGTGGCGGTTCAGAGGACTGAGGGTAGAGGACTGAGGACTGAGGGAGGGGTGACGTATGTGGATTTGCGATATCGGAATGGGTTTGCGGTCAGACAGGGGAGCAGAGGATAAACGATGAGTAGAAACAAGGAAACCAAAAACCTGGTGGTCGGACTGGACATCGGCACGTCCAAGATCGTGGTCATCGTCGGCGAAGTCAAGCCGGAAGGCATGCTGGAGGTGATCGGCATGGGCATGCACGAATCCGACGGGATGAAGAAGGGCATGGTGGTCAACATCGATGCCACGGTGGGTTCGATCCAGCGCGCGCTGGAAGAGGCTGAGCTGATGGCCGATTGCAAAATCCACGAGGTTTATACCGGCATCGCGGGCAGCCATATTCGCAGCATCAATTCGCGCGGCATGGTGAAGATCAAGGAAAAAGAAGTCGTGCAAGCCGACATCGAAAGAGTGGTCGAAACCGCCAGCTCGATCAGTCTGCCGGGCGATCAGCAGATTCTGCATATCCTCGAGCAGGAGTTCAGCATCGACGGCCAGGACGGCATCAAGAAGCCGCTGGGCATGAGCGGGATGCGCCTGGACGTCGAGGTGCACATCGTCAGCGGCGCGGTGTCGGCGGTGCAGAACATCATGAAGTGCATCCATCGCTGCGGACTGGAAGTCAACGAGTTGATCCTGCAGCCGCTGGCGTCCAGCAAGGCGGTGCTGGCCGAAGATGAAAAAGAACTGGGCGTGTGCCTGGTGGACATCGGCGGCGGAACCACCGACATCGCGGTGTTCACCGGCGGCGCGATCCGACACACCGCCGTGATACCGATCGCGGGCGATCAGATCACCAACGACATCGCGATGGCGTTGCGCACCCCGACCCAGGATGCCGAGGACATCAAGATCAAGCACGGCTGCGCGCTGCGCCAACTGGCCGATGGCGGCGCGATCGAGGTGCCGGGTGTGGGCGAGCGGGGGCCGCGCATATTGTCGCGTCAAACC
>JANONV010000267.1:0-6384 GCA_031421015.1 Gallionella sp.
CCTCCCCTGACAAGGGGAGGCCGGGAGGGGTTGGGTTTACTCAGTCCTCCTAGCCCAGTCCTCTTACCCGCAGTAATTGCATCACATCACGAATCCTCACATCCACGCACGGCGCGCTTTTGTTGCCGGCATTCACCCACACCGTGCGCATCCCCAGCCGTTTCGCCGTATGCAGATTCTCCAGGCTGTCCTCGACCATCACGCATTGCGGCGCCTTTACCCGATGCCTTTTCAACAGGCGCATGAAGCCGAAGCTGTCCGGCTTGGGGCGATATCGCGCGTGTTCCACCGCCATCACATCGTCGAACAAATCATCCACCCGCAACAGGCTTAACACCGCGTGCACATAGTGCTGCGGCGCATTTGAAAACACCACTTTCCTGCCCGGCAACGCCTTCAATACATGGCGCAAACGCGGCTCGCGCAACACCATCCGATCCAGCTCCGGAAATTGATGCGTATGCCACAAAAAATGCTCCGGTTTGGTGTCGTGGTGACGCATCAAACCGCTCAACGTCGCGCCATAACGCTGCCAGTAATCCATGCGCAATGCGTTCGCCGCCGCTTCGTCCAGTTGCAGATGCCGCTGCAAATAGGCAGTCATGCTGCGATTGATGTGCGGAAAAATGTGCGGCGTCGCGTTATGTAACGTGTTATCAAGATCGAATATCCACAACTTGACAGTCACGCCTTATTTACTCTTGATCAACGTGCCCACACCCTCGTCGGTGAGAATTTCCAGCAACAGCGCGTGCTTCACCCGGCCGTCGATGATATGCACAGCACGCACCCCGCCGCGCGCCGCATCCAGCGCCGAAGCGATCTTGGGCAACATGCCGCCGGACAGCGTGCCGTCCGCCACCAGGTCATCGATTTGCCTGGGCGTCAGTCCGGTCAGCAGCTTGCCGTTCTTGTCCAGCACCCCCGGCGTGTTGGTGAGCAACACCAGTTTTTCCGCGTGCAGCACTTCGGCCAATTTGCCCGACACCACATCGGCGTTGATGTTCAGCGTCTCGCCATCCGGCCCCACGCCGATCGGCGCGATCACCGGAATGAAATCGCCGGAATCGAGAAAGGTAATAATTGCCGGATCGATTTTGTGAATGTTGCCGACCAGTCCGATGTCGAGCATCTTGCCCGGCTCAGTGGTGCTCTCCAGCATTAATTTTTCCGCGCGGATGAACGCGCCGTCCTGCCCGGTCAGCCCGACCGCCTTGCCGCCATGCTGGTTGATCAGATTGACGATGTCCTTGTTGACCTTGCCCAGCACCATTTCGACCATATCCATGGTCTCTTCGTCGGTCACGCGCATCCCCTGGATGAACTCGCCTTCCTTGCCGACGCGTTTGAGCATCTCGTTGATTTGCGGCCCGCCGCCGTGAACCACGACCGGATTCATCCCGACCAGCTTGAGCAACACCACGTCGCGCGCGAAGCTTTCCTGCAACACCGGATCGGTCATGGCATTGCCGCCGTATTTGATGACGATGGTCTTGTCGAAAAAACGCTGGATGTAAGGCAGCGCCTCGGCAAGCACCAGGGCTTTGAGTTCAGCGGAAGCGGCGGAAATCGGCATGGTTGTTCCTTATGGGATTTGCCGCGAATTTTACACCAGAAGAAAATTTGCGGGGCTGAAAATAAATCGGGCGGCACACGCCGCCTGATTTTACAAAGAAGCCAACGCTCACTCAGTAATGCAGGGTGCGTTTACGCACCGGCTGGCGATGGTGCGTAAACGCACCCTACAAAACCTACCGCGCAGCGTTCAACGGCCTCACTTCGACCCTGGTCTCGACTTGCGTTACGGGTTTGTTTCCCGCTTTGATGCTCAGCGTCAACGGCACGCTGTCTCCCGCCTTGAGCGGCGTCTTCAGCCCGCTCAGCATCAAGTGATAGCCGCTCTCGCCGAGATTCACGCGCTTGCCGGCCGGCAGTTCGATAAACTCCACTTCGCGCATTTTCATCATGCCGTTCTCGTGCGTCATGCGGTGTAGCGCAACATTTTTGGAGGCCGGGCTGGACACGCCAACCAGTCTTGCGGCCTGCTTGCCGGTAATGGACAAATCCACTCCCGCCGCGTCTTGTCCGGGAGCGGTGGCACGCGACCAGGCATTTTCTATTTGCCAGGTGTTTTCTGTTTGACCAGCTCCTCCCGCGTAAACGCTCGCGCCCAGCAACAGGCCTGCCAGCAGCCCGCCAAACCGATACGGCACAAACCCATACAATCCAAACTCATACAACCTGGCCATGATGATTTCCCATTTGATAAAAAATTCGAGCGGCTGATTATACGCATTACCATCCCTGGCCATTACTATCGCTGGCTTGTCCACACGACTATAATCGCCCCCTCAAAATATCTCCGTTGCGCCATGAAGCCATTTTTATCGTTCCTTTTCCTGCTTCCGTCTCTCGCATCCGCGCAGCCGGTCGCCTTGCCGGTCGCACCGCTGCTGTCCGCCAAGTCATATCTCTTGTATGACTACACCAGCAATCAAATCCTGGTGAATCAAAACGGGGATGCGCGCATGGAGCCCGCTTCGCTGACCAAGCTGATGACCGCCTATCTGACTTTCGACGCGCTCAAGCACGGCACGCTGTCGCTGAAACAAAGCCTGACCGTTCCCGCCGTTGCGGCGCGCATCGCCAGCGGCGAATCGCGCATGCTGCTTAAAGCCGGACAAGACGTGACAGTGGACGAACTGCTGCGCGGACTGCTGGTGCAATCCGGCAACGATGCGGCCATCACGCTGGCGGTCAATATCGCGGGCAGCGAAGCGGGTTTTGTCGAAATGATGAACAAGGAAGCGAAGCGGCTGGGCATGAATAACACCCACTTCGCCAATCCGGTCGGCCTGCCGGATGCGCAACACTACACCACTGCGTCCGATCTGGCTGTGCTGACGGCTGCCATCGTGCGCGACTATCCGCAGCACTACCCGCTGTTTTCACTGCGCAACTATACTTTCAACAACGTCACCCAGGCCAATCGCAACCGCCTGCTATGGATCGACCCTTATGCTGACGGGCTGAAAACCGGGCGCACCGAAACCGCCGGATATTGTCTGGTAAGCTCGGCCAAGCGCGACCATCGCCGCCTGATCGCGGTGCTGTTCGGCGCAGATTCAGACAGCCTGCGCGCCACCGAAAGCCAGAAGCTGCTGAATTACGGCTTCCAGCATTTCGACGCCGTGCGGCTGTATGAGAAGAACCAGCCTGTCGCCACGCTGCGCATCTGGAAAGGCACCGAGAAACACCTCGGAGTCGGCTTCCGCCGGGATATTTTTCTGACCATTCCGAAAGGAACGCTCGCCCAGCTCAAGGCGACCATGGAAACGCGCCAACCTGTCTTTGCGCCGATCAGCGGCGGGCAACAATTGGGCGTGCTCAAACTGACACTGGACGACAAACCCTATGCCGAATTCCCGTTGGTAGCATTGAATCGTGTGCCGCTGGCAAACGTGTTTTCGCGCGGATGGGACAGCATACGATTGGTTTTTCAATAACTCGGCAACCGATAGTTGCAATAACGCGGGGAATGACAAGCACCTTTCAGATTTCGTCATTCCGGCTTGTGCCGGAATAACGGATTTTTAGAAGCATTCAATTAAGGAATAGCAAATGACTATTTATTTGAACGGGCACTACATGCCCATCGAAGAAGCGAAGATTTCGGTACTGGATCGCGGCTTCATATTTGGCGACGGCGTGTACGAAGTGATTCCAGTGTATTCGCGCAAGGTGTTTCGTCTGGAATCGCACTTGCAGCGTCTGCAACACAGCCTGGACGGCATCAAGCTCGCCAACCCGCACAGCGATGCAGAGTGGACAAGTATCATCAATGAACTCATCGCGCGCAACGCAGAGCAAGACCAGTACCTGTACCTGCACATCACGCGCGGCGTCGCCAAGCGCGACCACGCCTTCCCCAACCCGCCGGTCAAGCCGACGGTGTTCGTGATGAGCAACCCGCTGCTCACCCCGCCCGCCGCCCTGCTGCAAAGCGGCGTGGGCGCGGTCAGTGCGGCGGACAACCGCTGGCTGCGCTGCGACATCAAGGCGATCGCGCTGCTGCCCAACGTGCTGCTGCGCCAGATGGCGGTCGATGCGGGCTGCGCGGAAACCATCCTGATCCGCGACAATTCATTTATGACCGAGGGCGCGGCCAGCAACATCTTCGTGGTGAAGAACGGCAAGCTGCTCGCGCCGCACAAGGATAACCTGATGCTGCCCGGCATCACCTACGATGTAGTGCTGGAAATCGCCGCCGCAAATAATATTCCGCATGAAGTGAGGCGCATCGCCGCCGCCGAAGTGTTCGACGCGGACGAACTGCTGCTCACATCAAGCACCAAGGAAGTGCTCGCCATCACCACACTGGACGGCAAACCGGTCGGCACCGGCAAGCCCGGCGCGATGTTCGCCAAATTGCACAAGCTGTATCAGGATTTCAAACGCGACGTGATGCGTGCCGCATGAGCGAATTAACCGCCAGCCTGATCGACTATCCCTGCGAATTTCCGCTCAAGGTCTTCGGCCAGCAACAGGCCGGGTTCGCCCAAGCCGTGCTGGAAGTGGTCAACAAGCACGATCCGGGATTCGTCGCGGCCAGCATGGAAATGCGCGCCAGCAAGAACGCCCGCTATGTCAGCCTGACCTGCACCATACGCGCCACCTCGCGTGAACAACTCGATGCGTTGTATCAGGAACTGTGCGACCACCCGATGGTGGTGATGGTGTTATGAAAACCAAGGATACAGGACTGAGGACTGAGGACTCAAAACCCGGAACCCCGCACTCAGCCCTCAGTCCTCAGCACTCAGTCCTCGTCCGTTCACTCGGCCTGGTCGAATATCAACCGACTTGGGATGCGATGAAACAATTCACCGCCGCGCGTAGCGCCGCCACCCCAGATGAAATCTGGTTGCTGCAACACCCGCCTGTTTACACGCAAGGCCTGGCGGGCAAGCCTGAACACCTGCTACACAGCACGAACATCCCGGTCGTAAAAATAGATCGCGGCGGACAGATCACCTATCACGGCCCCGGCCAGATCGTCGCCTATCTGTTGCTCGATCTGCGCCGCTGGAAGATCAACGTGCGCGATCTGGTGCGCGTGATGGAGCGGGCCGTGACCGACCTGCTCGCCGAATTCGGCGTGGCTGCGCAAGGCCGCGAGGATGCGCCCGGCGTGTATGTCGGCGATGCCAAAATCGCCTCGCTCGGATTGAAAATCAAGAACGGCTGCTGCTATCATGGCCTGGCGCTGAACGTGGCCATGGACCTGACCCCGTTCGCCAACATCAACCCGTGCGGCTACGCCGGGCTGCGCATCACGCAAACCTGCGAACTAGGCATCACCGTCTCGATCAACGAACTGCAAGCGCAATTGGCGCAGAATTTGATCCATGGTTTGCAGCAACATTTATTGATAAAAACACACACCCTCCCTAACCCTCTCCCCCTCAAGGGAGAGGGCGTATGCTTCCCCAAATTGTAGACACCCGAAAAGTAGAACTTTCTGGCAGACTGGTTCAACGCCAAACAAGATGAAAAACTGCTAGCATGAAACCCACCTCTTGGAAGACGAAAAACCGGGGGAGGCTCAAATTCTATAAAGCAAAAAGCCCAACACAGGGTTGGGCTTTTGGCTTTATGGGAGTCTGACGATGACCTACTTTCGCATGGGTAATCCACACTATCATCGGCGCGGAGTCGTTTCACTGTCCTGTTCGGGATGGGAAGGAGTGGGACCAACTCGCTATGGTCGTCAGACAAACTGTTCGGCATGCGACGATGAATTGTCGCGTGTCCTGTTTGTTGTCCGTTGCTTCGGTTTTAATACCTTGTCAACGAACCGTATTTTTGGAAGAGTGGATTTGCTGGTGGCTCACAACGCGGTTCCGCAGGAGGCAAAAGGGGTGGAGCGCAACTTGCATATGCCCCCTCAGTGATCGGCGAGATCGCGGCAGAGGCCAAGGTCAAACAATTAGTACTCTCCCACCGCATGAAGCGCACGCTAGGGCGGGAGGCCGAAACCAAACAGGAAATTCGTAAACGTTACGCGGGACCACTCGCGTTTGCGGAAGATGGCCAGTGTTTTAGAGTCGGTAAGCGGTAAGGGATTTTTACTGCGCCGCCCAATGCGGTGTGGCGATCCCCTCGCCCAGATCCGCCTCCACCAAGCGTCGCCGCACCTCTAATAATTTCTCAATCAATGCGGGCTCATCACGCGCGTAAGCCTCTGCATCCGGCGCGCGCTTGACCACCACGCCGAGCAACTCGGTGATGGCGTTGCCGATCGAGTTTTGGCTAATGGTGACGATGAGTTTGCCTTTGTCGTTGCGATAGATCAGTTGCTTGAAGGCGGGTTGCCAACGAATC
>JANONV010000268.1:0-10884 GCA_031421015.1 Gallionella sp.
CGATTCACCCTGCGGGTGAATCGCGCCCCTACAATTTGGTCTATTTCAAACTGTTCAAATACACCGCAAACTCGTCGCGCACTTCGGGATGCTTGAGCCCCAGCGCAACCGTCGCCTGCAAATAACCCAGCTTGGAGCCGCAATCGTAGCGCGTGCCTGTAAAGCGATAGGCGAGCATCTTCTCTTCCTTCATCAGCGCGGCGATCCCGTCGGTCAATTGAATTTCACCGCCTGCTCCGGCCTGCACTTTTTGCAGATGATGAAAAATGCGCGGCGTGAGTATGTATCGCCCCACCACCGCCAGAGTGGAAGGCGCATCTTTCGGATCTGGTTTTTCAACAATGCCATTCACTCGATCCATATTTGTGTCCAATGGAGTGCTGCTGACGATGCCGTATTGCCGCGTCTGTTCGCGCGGCACATTCTGCACACCCAGAACCGAGCACTGTTGCTGCCTGAATACCTCCGCCATCTGCTTGATGATGGGGATGGCAGCGTCGATCAGATCGTCTGCCAATATCACTGCGAACGGCTCGTCCTGCACCACCGGCTGCGCGCACAACACCGCATGCCCCAGGCCCAGCGGTTCGGCCTGGCGGATGTAAATACAGTTGATGTGCGCGGGTATCACTTCGCGCACCACGCGCAGCAACTCCTCCTTGCCGCGCATCGCCAGCTCGGCTTCCAGTTCGTAGGCCTTGTCGAAGTGATCCTCGATGGCGCGTTTGTTACGCCCGGTGATGAACACCATGTCGGTGATGCCCGCCGCCACCGCCTCCTCCACCGCATACTGGATCAGCGGCTTGTCCACGATGGGCATCATCTCCTTGGGGCTGGCCTTGGTGGCCGGCAGGAAGCGGCTGCCCATGCCGGCAACCGGAAACACGGCTTTGGTGATTTTTTTCATTCGGGTGCCCATCCAAAAGTTTTTCGGATCGATTCCAATAACGCCAAGAATTGTTGTTCATCCAGCACTGCCACGCCCATCTCCTGCGCTTTGTCCAGCTTGCTGCCCGCTTCAGCACCGGCCACCACATATGTGGTTTTTTTCGACACGCTGCCGCTGACCTTAGCGCCAAGCGCTTCCAGTTTTTCTTTCGCCTCTTCGCGCGACAGGGCAACCAGAGTACCGGTCAACACAAAGGTCTGCCCGCTGAAAGGCAAACTTACCATCGGTTGCGGCGCATGCTCCTCCCAATGCACGCCGCAAGCGCGCAACTGTTCTATCACTTCGCGATTATGCGCTTCCGCCAGAAAATCTGCGATGCTCTGCGCCACCACCGGCCCGACATCGCGCACCTGCTGCAAACCGGTCATATCCCCTGCCATAACCAAGCCAAGCAGATTATCCAGCGAGCCAAAGTGCTGCGCCAGGTCTTTTGCGGTGGTTTCGCCGACATTGCGAATGCCGAGCGCAAAAATAAATCTTGCCAGCGTAGTGCGCTTGCTATGCTCGATCGCCGCCAATAAATTGACGGCGGATTTTTCACCCATGCGTTCCAGTTCAATGATGGCCAGCAAACCGAGCCTGTACAGATCGGCGGGCGTGTTCACGATGTGCGCATCCACCAATTGTTCGGCCAGCTTGTCGCCCAGCCCTTCGATATTCATCGCGCGGCGGCTGGCAAAATGCAGCAGCGCTTGTTTGCGCTGCGCCGGGCAAAACAACCCGCCGCTGCAACGCCAATTGGCCTCGCCTTCTTCGCGCACAATGGTGCTGCCGCACACCGGACATTTCCCGCCCAGTCGCTTGAATAGATCGAACGGCTCGCCAACTTTTGCGGGGCGTTTTTCCAGCACCACCCCCACCACTTCCGGGATCACATCTCCTGCACGGCGCACGATCACCGTGTCGCCGATGCGCACATCCTTGCGCCGCGTTTCGTCTTCGTTGTGCAACGTGGCGTTGGACACCGTCGTACCGCCGACGAACACCGGTTCCAGCTTCGCCACAGGTGTAAGTTTGCCGGTGCGTCCGACCTGAATGTCAATGTCGCGCACCAAGGTAATCTGCTCTTCCGCTGGATATTTGTGCGCCACCGCCCAGCGCGGATCGCGCGATACGAAACCGAGCTGAGCTTGCAATGCAAGACTATTGACTTTGTATACCACGCCGTCGATGTCAAAAGGCAGGTTATCGCGCTTGGCTGCAATGCGTCGATGGAAATCCACCAGCCCTTGCGCGCCCTGCACCAGCGCACGTTCATCGCACACCGGTATTTTCATCTTGTCCAATGCATCCAGCACGGCACTGTGCGTCACGGGTATTTCCCAGCCTTGCACCTCACCCAATCCATAGGCGAAGAACGACAGTGGGCGTTTTGCAGTCAGTTTGGAGTCGATCTGGCGGATGCTGCCTGCCGCGCCATTGCGCGGATTTACCAGCGTTGGCAATCCCTGTGCGCGCTGTTTTTCATTGTAGCGTTCGAAGTCCTTGCGGCTCATATACACTTCGCCGCGCACTTCCAACACGGATGCCTCACAATCTTTGAGTCGTAGCGGTATCTGCCGGATAGTGAGCACATTCTGCGTCACATCTTCACCGGTCTCTCCGTCGCCGCGCGTGGTGGCCTTATACAGAAAACCATGCTCGTAGCGCAGGTTGATCGCAAGACCATCGAATTTTAATTCGCAGGCATACTCAACCGGCGGATCGGATTCGTGTAGCCCTAGCTCCTTCCGTACGCGGACATCAAAAGCCTGTGCGCCGCCAGCGGTGGTGTCGGTTTCGGAGCGGATCGACAGCATCGCCACCACATGGCGCACCGCGTCGAATCCCTCACGCCTATCAGCAAGAGCCTTATCGCCAACACGCCGAGTAGGTGAATCAAGAATCCGCAGTTCGGAATACTGCGCTTCGAGGACTTGCAGTTCGCGAAACAGTTTGTCGTATTCCGCATCTGGAATGGTCGGCGCATCTAGCACGTAGTAGGCATGGCTGTGCCGTTCAATCTCTTCGCGCAACTTTGCAGCACGTCGAGTTACTTTCTGATTCGCCATCAGGAAAACAATCTGCGCGCCTGCGCGCTGCCCGGTGCGATGCCGCGGTCGCGCATCTTCGCTTCGACCCCGGCGATCTGTGCGCGGATACGCGCCAGGCTGCTGTCGCCGAGCGCCACGCCGTGGTCGTCCACCACGTTGACCTGCAGCTCCCTGGCGATCTCATGCGCGACACGCATCATCCGGTCGAAATGCAGGGCAGGATTTTCCACGCGCGGCACATCGAGCAATAACGTGATGCCCGGTGTGCTGAAGGTTTCCAGGGTGTGATGCTGGAACGGCTGGGTATCCTGATTGACCAGACTGAACAGGCTGTGTCCCTGCGCATCAAGCAAATGAAAAGCGCCGTCCGATTCAAGAATCATGCCTTGTGTGTCGGCAGCTTGCGCGATTTTCCCGCCGAACAAGGCACGCTCGCCCTGCGGGACCAGATTGACCCCGACCATCTGATCCACCTCTGCGCAGAATGCGTCCAGTTCGACTGCGTGCTGATGTGTTTTGTTCAGGTCCGGAACGGTGGCATTCGCCTTGATGCGTTTTGCGACTCCCAGCACCAGATCGCGGAAATCCGCAAGTTTTGCCGCGCTGATCGCGCCGCCTCTGTCCACCAGTTGCAGCGCGATGCGAAAACACGCGTACAAAGTCTGTCCCTCGGCGATGGCGCGTTCCCAATGCTTGGTCGCCAGCGTCAAACCGCATACCTGCACCGGCTTGCCGAAATCGAATTTGCGCTGCCACAAACCATCCAGCACAGCGGCCGGGCTTGGTTCATCCAGACGGAGCTCGATAATGTAATCGGCAATGATGAAATCGGTGCGCGCATCCAGCAACGCACAGGGCTCGTCCGGCAAGGTTGCGGCTGAAAGTCCGGCAACAGGTACTCCGGCGGCTTGATCAAACAGCGAAGCTGAATCCGGTTGGTGAATCCGCCCTGCCTGGCCGGCATCGTTCTCCTGATACAGCGCGTCCGCATGACTTGCCTTGAATGCCGCGCCAAATTTGCGCCGATAGCGTCTTTGCTGCCACCAGCCAAAAGCATACACCGCAACGATCACGCCGAAGCCGATCAGCAGCAAGGTTGTTTGTAATTCACTCATAGGAAAACCATAAATATTATCTGAAAGACGGCGCAGATTATCTCACGGCTAAGACCTGCTCAACTTTCGTCCCGATTCGAGCATCTTTCCAAATTCATCGGCAGGCAGCGGTTGGCTAAAGTGGTAGCCCTGAATCAAGTCGCAATCGAGATTTTTCAGAAATCGCAACTGCTCGACGGTCTCCATGCCTTCGGCGATCACGCGCAAGCCGAGACTTTTCGCCATGCTTATCACCGCGCTGACGATCGCCGCATCATCGCTGTCTATGGATAAATCGCGCCGAACCTTGTAGAGCCTCGGCGGACTATGCCACAACACCAGAAACTTGTCCGTCAATAATTCCGCGCTGCCAGATTGGAGGAGAAACCCTAGGCCAGCGGCAATTCCGCATTGCTCATGCCGATGGCGGCGATCTCGTCCAGCGCTTTGAGGAAATGCTGCTGCTCGTGCAGCCTGGCCTGCGACTCGGGATTGGATTTTCCGCGCATCTGCGCGAGACGCGCGCGGCTTGCGGCAGGCATTTCCCAATGTAACTCTTGCAGCAATTCATCCGCCGATTCGGGCTGGTTGCACACCAGCACCATGTCGCATCCCGCATTCAGCGCGGCCTCGGCGCGTTGCACGATGCCGCCTGCGACAGCCGCGCCGGCCATGCTCAAATCGTCGCTGAAAATACAGCCTTCAAAACCCAGTTGGCCGCGCAGGATGTTCTTTAACCAGACCGGTGAGAATCCCGCCGGGCGGCTATCAACTTTTGGATAGATGACATGCGCGGGCATCACGGCGGTCAAGCCATAGTTCACCATCTGCCGGAACGGGATCAGGTCGCTCAGTTCGATATCGACGAACTCGCGCTCGTCCACCGGGATGTCCAGATGCGAATCCGCGCGCACGAAACCGTGGCCGGGGAAATGCTTGCCCACCGAGTGCATTCCGCCCTGCTTCAATCCCAGCAACAGGCTGTGCGCCAGCTCGGCGATCGCCTGCGGATCGCTGTGAAACGCGCGGTCTCCGATCACGCTGCTTTGCCCGTGATCAACGTCCAGCACCGGTGTGAAACTGAAGTCCACGCCGCAGGCGCGCAACTCCGCCGCCAGCACATAGCCCACTTGTTGAGCCAGATGACGCGCGCGCTGCGGATGCGTGTCCCAGATCTTGCCGAGCTCGCGCATCGCGGGAATTTTGCTGAAACCTTCACGGAAGCGCTGCACCCGCCCGCCCTCGTGATCCACCGCGATCAGCAACGACGGAGTGCGCAACGCATGGACCGCGGCGGTAAGTTCGGCCAACTGGCCGGGAGATTGATAATTGCGCGCAAACAAAATGACCCCGCCGACCAGCGGATGACGCAAGCGAGCTTCGTCCTCGGCAGTCAATTGTGAACCGGCCACATCCAGCATCACGGGGCCTAGACCCATGTTATCTCCTTATGGGGAGTGGGAAGTGGAGTGGTGCTGCGCACCTCAGTAGGGAGCGGGAAAACCACTCCCCACTCCCCACTCCCCACTCCCTACTCCCCACTATCGGTTTCCAGCACCACAAACGCAACGATCATGTTGCGCTCATCGCTGATGGAAAGGTGATGAGCGCCAATACCCAATTGCGCCAGATGGGCGCGCAACACTTCGTCGAACTGCAACAGCGGTTTGCCCAGACCGTCATGCGTGACGCTGATGCAGCTCAAACTGACCGGGTGGCGCAGACCGCTACCCACCGCTTTGGCGAATGCCTCCTTCGCGGCAAAACGCTTCGCCAGAAACTGCGCCTGATGTGCCTGCGTCCGGAATTCCGGCAATTCAAATTCGCTCAATACCCGTTCGGCAAAGCGATCACCGTAGCGAACCCACATCGTTTCTATGCGCGCGCAGTCAACAATATCGGTGCCGATGCCAAATATCATCCGTCATTCCCGCCCTTCGATAGACTCAGGATAAACTGGCCTTTGTCCAGGCGGGAGCCCGGCATTTAACAAGATTTTCATTTTTTTCACCGCCGCTTCCAGCCCGATGAACAGGGATTCGGCGATGATGGCATGGCCGATGTTGAGCTCGACCAGATTGGGAATCGCGACGATGGGCTGCACATTATGATAATGCAGGCCGTGCCCGGCATTCACCTGCAAGCCTTGCGCGTGGGCATGAGCGGCCGCGACACGAATGCGTTCCAGTTCACGATCGCGTTCCGGCACGCTGTCCGCCCCGGCATATTTGCCGGTGTGCAACTCCACCACCGGCGCGCCGGTACGGCGCGCCGCATCGATTTGTTTTTGATCCGGGTCGATGAACAACGACACGCGAATACCCGCTTCGGAGCAACGCGCGCAGGCCGCTTTGATATTGTCGAAATAGCGCACCACGTCCAGCCCGCCTTCGGTGGTCAGCTCCTCGCGGCGTTCCGGTACCAGGCACAAATCATGCGGTTTGATGCGCAGCGCGATGTTGATCATTTCATCGGTGACAGCGCTTTCCAGGTTCATGCGCGTTTGCAGCATGTCGCGCAGCACCTCGACATCGCGGTCCTGGATATGGCGGCGGTCTTCACGCAGGTGCAGGGTGATCGCATCGGCTCCGGCGGACTCCGCCAGCAGCGCGGCGCGCAACACGTTGGGATAACGCTCGCCGCGCACCTGGCGTAGCGTAGCGACGTGATCGATGTTCAATCCCAGTTTAATCATGATGTTGGTTTATCATAGTCTTTGAAAGTCTTTAATCAGATCTCGGGTGTGCAGTGTTTTTCCACCAAGCTGGTGATTCAGCAACACGCGCATCAACTGCTTGCTTTGCTGCGCGGTGGCCGGGTCGGCATAATCATCCGCAGCCATGTCGAGCAAGGTCTTTCCCTGCACCGGTAAACCTGTCCGCGCATCGCCATCGTCCGGCATGGCTCCGCGCTCCACGGCATAACGATAACAGAGTTCGGCCTGTATCGCTCTGCCGCCACCCGCCTCGCGTTCCAGCACCAGCGCGTAACCCAACTCTTGCAGCAAATGTTTTTCAAAACAACGCAGCGTGGCGGCGTGGTCGGATTCTAGCGCCAGGCGCTGCAGGGTGGCGCGGTAGTAATCGAACAATTTCTCATGCGGGTCGTCGCGCGCCAGCAAGTTGAGCAGCAATTCGTTCAGGTAAAAGCCGCACATCAAGGCAGTGCCTTGCAGATAGGGTTGTCCGCCCTGCCATTCCGCGCTATGCAGGGTACGCACTTCGCCCTTGCCGAACCAGCTCAACAGCAGCGGCTGGAAATTCATCAGCAGGCCGCGCAATGCCGATCGGGGACGCCGCGCACCGCGCGCTATGATCGCCAGCCGCCCGTGTGATCGGCTGAACACATCGAGTATCAGGCTGGTTTCGCGGAACGGGTAGCTGTGTAAGACGAACGCAGGTTCATTGTGAAGCTTTTGCTTATGTGGCTGCGGCATCAAACCCCTCCAAACCTCCCCTTGTCAGGGGAGGCTACTTGCTCCTCCCCTGACAAGGGGAGGCTGGGAGGGGTTTGCGGTTCATTCATATCCCAAACTCTTCAACACGCGCTCGTCATCCGCCCAACCGCTGCGCAATTTCACAAACACCTCCAGGAACACCTTGCCATCGAACAGCTTTTCCATATCCAGCCGCGCCTGGGTGGCGATCTCTTTGAGCTTTTCGCCTTTTTTGCCGATCAGCATCGCCTTGTGCGCTTCCCTATCCACCAAGATTGCTGCATGGATTCGGCGCAGCTTGCCTTCCATTTTGAATTGCTCGATCACCACGCTGACCGAATACGGCAACTCGTCGCCGGTGTAGCGGAATACTTTTTCGCGCAACATTTCTGCGGCCAGAAATTTTTCGCTGCGGTCGGTGATGTCGTCTTTGTCATAAATCAGTTCGCCCGCTGGCAGGTGGCGGCGCAGCGCGTCGCGCAACTCGTCCAGCTTGCTGCCCAGCTTGGCGCTCACCGGCACGATTTCTGCAAACTTGAAATCTGACGCGACTCGCTCGGCAAACGCGAACAATTGGCCTTTATCCGCCACCTGGTCAATCTTGTTGATTGCCAGCAGCACCGGGCGATTTTCCGGCAACAACTTGAGCACCGCTTGGTCGCGCTCGTCATAATGCAACGCTTCCAGCACATAGACCACCGCCTGCACTTCGCGCAGGCTGCTCGTCACCACGCGGTTCATGCCGCGGTTCAGCGCGTTGAGATGTTTGGTCTGAAACCCCGGCGTATCGACGAACACGAACTGCGTGTGCGCGTCGGTGTAGATGCCATGGATGCGGTGGCGCGTGGTTTGCGCCTTGCGCGAGGTGATGCTGATCTTCTGTCCGATCAGGTGGTTGAGCAGCGTGGACTTGCCCACGTTGGGGCGTCCAACAATGGCGATGAATCCGCTGCGAAATGGTTCAGGCAGGCAATCCGCATCGCGGATGCTCGCAAAGTCAGCAGGCTGTTGCTGTTCTGTCATGATGCGGCCTGTAGTTGCCGATAGGCCGCAAGTGCAGCCTGTTGCTCGGCATTGCGGCGGCTGCTACCTTCGCCGCGCGCGGTTATCTTGAGTGATGGAATGGCGCATTCCACCTGGAACGATTGTGCATGCGCCTCGCCTTGCGTGGCGACGATGCTGTAGTTCGGCAGGGGAATATGCCTGCTTTGCAGATACTCCTGCAACAAGGTCTTGGCATCCTTGCCCAATGTTTGGATATCAATTGTTGCAAGGTAGGGCACGAACAAATTCAGCACGACTTTTTCGGCGTCGGCATAGCCGCTATCCAGAAAAACCGCGCCAAACAGCGCTTCCACCGCATCGGCCAGAATGGAAGGACGGCGGAAGCCGCCGCTTTTACGCTCGCCCTCGCCCAGCCTTAAATGGCTGCCCAGATCGAGTTGCTGCGCAAGCGTTGCGAGCGTTTCTTCCCTGACCAGACTGGAGCGCAACCGCGACAACTCGCCCTCGCTCAAATGTGGAAATGAACTGTAGAGATGCATGGAGATGACACAGCCAAGTATGCTGTCACCCAGAAACTCCAGACGTTCGTTGTGCTCCGGTGCGTAGCTGCGATGAGTCAGCGCGCGTTGCAATAATTGCGGTTGCGCGAATACATGCCCCAGCTGCTTGCACAGCGCATCGCTATCTCGGATAGGTCTCATAAAGGCTCTCGCACCCTGCGCCAAGACCGTCCGAAGGACGAACGTCTGGCGGCGTACTCCTTGCGGGTGCGGAGAATGTTCTTGCACACTATAGGTGTCTTTATTGGGCACTGGTCGGGTTGAATTCCAGATACAGGCTGACGTTGCCGCCCAGCGGAATCTTGACGAAGTAACCGGCGCTCAACACCGGCTTTCCTTGATCGCTGGCAATCTCGATATCCTCGGCCTTGATCGCCTTGATGTTATCTATAGAGCTGCGCTTATCAAAAGATGCGCGAATGTCGCGTGGCGTAGCTTTTTGCATCTCCGGATCATGGGCTATCGCGTTGAACACGTTTTTTATTTGCGCGTCTTGCATATACGCAGGGATGAGTTTGAGCCCGAAAATACTGACCACCACCAGCACGAAAGCCCCAAAAATAAATCCGCCAAAAGTTATCCCGCGTTGTTGCACCGGCATTGCTGTTTTCATTTTATTTCCTCCTGGTTAATCGCCCGTTAGTTTATCGAAAGACCTACGCGCTTCAAATCGGAAAAATTCATCCAGATAAAAAATGCCTTTCCGACGATCTGATGGTCCGGAACAAATCCCCAATAGCGGCTGTCGCGGCTGTTATCGCGATTATCGCCCATCGTGAAGTAATGCCCATCGGGAATCTTGCAGCGCACCATGTCATGATCATAGCTGCAATTCTCGCGCCCGCTGAACTCCGCCACCGCACCCAGACGTAACGTTGGCATCTCGGGGTTGACCAGCACAAAATGCTTGCGCTCACCCAGTGTTTCGAGACGTTTTTCGGTATGCACAAAGTTCAAGCCGGGCTCGACGTAATTATAATCGCCCTCCGCCTGCTGCGCTTGCTCGACGCCGTTGACCCACAACCGCTTGTCGCGATATTCGACGGTATCGCCGGGCAAACCGACCACGCGCTTAATATAATCCAGCGAGGGATCCTCCGGATAGCGGAACACCATCACATCGCCGCGCTGCGGATTGCCAAGCTGAATGACCTTTTGGTTGACGACGGGCAGGCGGATGCCATAAGTGAATTTGTTCACCAGTATGAAGTCGCCCACTTGCAGCGTCGGGATCATCGAGCCGGAAGGTATTTTGAACGGTTCGGCCAGGAAAGAGCGGATGAAGAACACCACCAGAATGACCGGAAAGAAACTCTTGGCATATTCCACCCACCATGGTTCGGCAACCCCGCTGCCGCGCCTGGCCGCCAAGGCAAAACGATCCATCAGCCAAATGCCTCCGGTGATCAGCAACAGCACAAACATGATCAATGCAAAATTCATTTTATCCCTTAAATACTACAAAAATCTGCCGTCCACGAAAAGCACGAAATAACCAAAACAAACCTTTCTGCCTGCAAAAATCCAACTAACCAAACTGAATTGTCGGATAACTCCAACAATTATCAGTGGCATGGCCTTCTTTTCGTGCCTTTCGTGTTTTTCGTGGACAGAGTCTTTAATCATCCACACGCAGAATCGCCAAAAAGGCTTCCTGCGGGATTTCCACATTGCCCACCTGCTTCATGCGTTTTTTGCCGGCCTTTTGTTTTTCCAGCAGTTTCTTCTTGCGCGAAATATCGCCGCCATAGCACTTGGCCAGCACATTCTTGCGCATCGCCTTGACGTTCTCGCGCGCGATGATGTT
>JANONV010000269.1:0-6331 GCA_031421015.1 Gallionella sp.
GGGGAGCAGTGGGCGTACCCGATAGCGTCCCGGATTCCAATTTGGCTTAAACCAAAATGCTATAATCCGCGCCTCTCTAACGGGCATGGCGATGATGCCACCCCTGAAAATAAAACTTGCCATGCCCGCTTCCCCCACCCCCCCCCGGAGGGAGTGCCAAAGGTAGGCAATCCACTGTCCGGCAAGCCGGACGTGGAATTGACACAGGGGGCAAACGAATCGCTGCGCGAAATTTACGATTACTGGTGCCGTTTCATGTCCGTCGTTTTGAATTTCAAATCCCATTTGTCCGAATTGTTCGCGCAGGCGTTGCGCGAGGTCGCTCCCGATCAGACTGATGCAATTATTCTGATCGAGCGCCCCAAGCTGGCCTCGCATGGCGATTACGCCTGTAATCTGGCGATGCAGTTGGCCAAGCCATTGCGCAAGCCGCCACGCGACATCGCAAAGGCGTTGATCGCGGCGTTGCCGGAATCCGACGCCATCGAGAAGCTGGAGATCGCGGGGGCGGGATTCATCAATGTGTTCATCACCACTGCGGCCAAGCAGCAGGTGGTGCATGGCGTATTGCAGGCGGGCGCGGGCTACGGCCACATCCATCTCGGCGCGGGGCGCAAGGTGGGGGTGGAGTTCGTCTCCGCCAATCCGACCGGGCCGCTGCATGTGGGACATGGTCGCGGTGCGGCGGTGGGGGATTGTTTGTGCAGCGTGTTGCATGCGGCGGGCTGGAATGTGACGCGCGAGTTTTATTACAACGATGCGGGTGTGCAGATCGACAACCTGACGCACTCGGTGCAGTTGCGCTGCAAGGGCATCACGCCGGACGACCCAAGCTGGCCGGAGGCGGGCTATCGCGGCGATTACATTGCGGATATTGCCGATGCATATTTGGCGGAACAGCCGGTGGAAGCGGACGATCAGCATGTGAAATCATCCGGCGATGTGAACGACGCCGATGCGATCCGCCATTTCGCGGTGGCTTATCTGCGCCGCGAGCAGGACCTCGATCTGCGCGCTTTCGGGGTGAACTTCGATGTGTTCGCGCTGGAATCCGCGCTGTACACCGACGGCAAAGTGGAAGAAGTGGTCAACAAGCTGATCGCCAGCGGCCACACTTACGAACAGGACGATGCGCTGTGGTTGCGCACCACCGCCTTCGGCGACGACAAAGACCGGGTGATGCGCAAGAGCGACGGCAGTTACACCTATTTCGTGCCGGACGTGGCCTATCATCTGGACAAGTGGCGGCGCGGTTTCACGCGCGTGATCAACGAGCAGGGCGCGGATCACCACAGCACCATCACTCGTGTAAGAGCCGGGTTGCAGGCGCTGGACGTCGGCATCCCGCACGGCTGGCCGGACTATGTGCTGCATCAGATGGTGACGGTGCTGCGCAACGGTCAGGAGGTGAAAATCTCCAAACGCGCGGGCAGCTATGTCACGCTGCGCGACCTGATCGACGAAGTGGGTTGCGATGCGACGCGTTATTTCCTTGCCGCGCGCCATCCGGATTCGCAACTGGTGTTCGACATTGACCTGGCAAAATCCAGGAGCAACGACAACCCGGTGTACTACATCCAGTATGCCCACGCCCGTATCAGCGCGGTGCTGGCGCTATGGGGCGGTGACCGGCAAGCCCTGCTGCAGGCGGATGTCGAGCTATTAAATAGCGATTACGAAACCGCGCTGTTGCAACAGATGATCGATTATCCGCAAGTGATCGAGAATGCCGCGCAGGATCTGGCGCCGCACCTGATCGCGTTCTATCTGAAAGAGTTGGCAGCCGATTTTCACAGCTACTATAATGCCTCGCGTTTTCTGGTTGAGGATCAAGCGGTCAAGCTGGCACGGCTGGCGTTGATTGCCGCGACGGCACAAGTGATGCGCAATGGTTTGGCTTTGCTGGGTGTGAGCGCGCCGGAAAAAATGTAAATATTTTGGGACCGACAAGACATGAGTAGAAACAAAGGCAACAATTCCGCCACGCCGGGCTTGGGCGGGAATCCGTTATTGACCGGCGTCCTCCTCGGCCTGGTGGTCGGCGTCGGCATGGCCGCCGGAGTGGCCTGGTACCTGACGCAATCGCCCAGTCCCTTCTTGCAAAAAGGGCAGGTGGCGGTCAATCCGCCGATAAATGCCGCAAAGTCTGCGTCCCAGGCGCAGCCGTCAACGGCAGCTTCCGGCGTGGGCGGCGGCAAGCCGCGTTTTGAGTTCTACAAAGTGCTGACCGACAAGCCGGACGCAACCGTCATTGCACCCAAGCCCGCCGATAAACCCAAAGCAGCGGACAGCAAACCGGCTGCCGTCTATGAACCGCAGATATTGCAGGCGGGATCATTTTCAAACGAGAATGACGCCGAAAAGCTCAAGGCCAAGCTCGCCTTGCTGGGCGTCGAAGCCGGCATCCAGACCGCGGCCATCCCGGATAAAGGCGTGTGGTATCGTGTGCGGTTGGGACCGTACAAAAGCACGGACGAGATGAATTACGCGCGCGACTTTCTGAAACAAAACGGGGTGGACAGCACTCCAATGCGGGCGCAGTAGGAGCACGGCGCGCCGTGCCCCTGCGCTCATTGATTATTACAAGGAGAAGTTCATGAATAAATCGATCCAAGGTTGGTTGGTTGTGGCAGCACTATTTGTTAGCGGAGCGGCGTTTGCCGCAGTGGAACCCGGCAAGGATTACCAGTTGTTGAATCCATCGCTGCCGACCGGCAGCAAAAAAATCGAGGTGCAGGAATTCTTCTTTTACGGCTGCTCGCACTGCTTCAGTCTTCACCTGCCGCTGAGCGCGTGGGAGAAGACCATACCTCAAGATGTGGAGCTGACTTTAGTGCCCACCATTTTCCGCGCTTCCTGGGAACCTATGGCGCGGACTTTCTACGCGCTCGAAAGTTTGGGGCAATTACAAAAATTGCATGACCCGCTATTTCGCGCCTGGCATGTGGACAAAATAGACCTGAACGACGAAGCTATGATTGGCGATTTCGTGGCCAAGTACGGCGTGGATCGCGCGAAATTCTCCGCTGCCTACAACTCGTTTTCGATGCGCAGCAAGGTGGAGCGCTCCATGCAATTGATTCGTGCATATGGCATCAACGGCACGCCCACCATAGTGGTGGACGGTAAATATCTCATCACCGGCTTGCAACCGGCAGACACCATGCGCGTGTTGAACGAAGTGATAGTGATGGCGCGCAAGGCACGCTCCGCCAAGCCGAAAGCTAATTGAAAGTAGTCGTTAGCGGGGCGTCGGGCGGCTTGGGGCTGGCGCTCGCGCGCCACTATTTGGAACGCGGCGCAACAGTCGCCGCATTCGCCAGGCGCGGCGAGTTGCTGCAAGCGCTGGCCGCCGAATTCCCCGACAAAGTTTTTTGCTACGCGCTGGATGTGCGCGATGCCGTTGCCGTGCAACATGCCGCAAACGATTTCATCGCGCGCGCCGGCTTGCCGGATGTGGTCATCGCCAACGCTGGGGTAAGTGTCGGCACGCTCACCGAACACGCCGCAGACACCGATGCCTTTCAGCAGGTGATGGATATCAACGTGCTGGGCATGGTGAAAACTTTCCAGCCCTTCGTTGCGGCGATGCGCGCGGCGCAACAGGGTACGCTGGCCGGCATCGCCAGCGTGGCGGGGTTTCGCGGCCTGCCGGGGGCGGGGGCCTACTCCGCTTCCAAGGCTGCGGCAATTTCCTATCTGGAATCTTTGCGTGTCGAGCTGCATGGCAGCGGCGTGAAAGTCGTCACGGTTTGTCCGGGCTACATCAAAACGCCGATGACCGATGTCAATCCTTACGCCATGCCGTTTATTCTGGATGCCGAAATCGCGGCGCGCCGGATTGCGCGTGTTATTGCACGCGGCAAATCGTATGCGGTGGTGCCGTGGCAGATGGGTGTGGTCGGGGGCGTGCTCAAACTGTTGCCGAACTGGTTGTATGACCGTCTGTTTGCCCATGCGCCGCGCAAACCACGCAAGCCGGTTTAGCCCATCAGCTTGCGCTTTAAAATCTCATTCAACTGCGCCGGATTGGCCTTGCCCTTGCTGGCCTTCATCGCCAGGCCAACGAAGAATCCGAATAGTTTGTCGCGGCCAGCGCGGTAGCCGGCAACTTGTTCCGGGTTGGCGGCGATGATCTCGTCCACCAGTTTTTCAATCGCGCCGGTGTCGGAAACCTGCTTCAGTCCCTTGGCTGCGATGATGGTGTCGGCATCGCCGCCTTCGCTCCACATGGCGCGGAACACTTCCTTGGCGCCCGCATTGGAGATCGTGCCATCCGCAATGCGCTTGAGCATGCCGCCCAGTTGTTGCGGGGTGATCGGGCACTGCGCCATTTCCAATCCATCACGATTCAACTGCGCGCTGACTTCGCCGATCAGCCAGTTGGCGCACATCTTGGCAACCCCCCTCAGTCCCCCCTTGTCAGGGGGGAAGCCAACTCCTCCCCTGATTTGCTCCCCCCTGACAAGGGGGGTATGGGGGGGTTGGGGAGGCTGGGAGGGGTTTAGCGCAGCCTCAAAAAAATCCGCCATCTCGCGCGAGGCGGTGAGGATGCTGGCATCGTAAGCCGTGAGTGCGTACTCGCTGGTGTAGCGTTCGCGCTTGGCTTGAGGCAGCTCCGGGAGCGTGGCGCGAACTTGGGCCAGCATCGCAGGCGTGATGTCCAGCGGCAATAAATCCGGGTCGGGAAAGTAGCGGTAATCGTGCGCCTCTTCCTTGCTGCGCATCGCGCGGGTTTCGCATTTGTCCGAATCGAACAGCACGGTGGCCTGATGAATTTTTCCGCCGTTCTCCAGCGTGTCGATCTGCCATTGCGCTTCGTACTCGATGGCCTGCTGCATGAATTTGAACGAGTTGAGGTTCTTGATCTCGCGGCGCGTGCCCAGCGGTTCGCCGGGACGGCGCACCGACACGTTGGCGTCGCAGCGGAACGAGCCTTCCTGCATGTTGCCGTCGCAGATGCCAATCCAGCGCACCAGCGAGTGCAGCGTTTTGGCATAGGCCACCGCTTCGGCTGCAGAGCGCATATCCGGGTCGGAAACGATCTCCAGCAGCGGTGTACCTGCACGATTCAGGTCTATGCCGGTCATGCCGTGAAAATCTTCGTGCAGCGATTTGCCCGCGTCTTCTTCCAGATGGGCACGGGTGATGCGTACGATTTTTTCGTAGGGTTGCAGTCCTGACCCTTCGACTGCGCTCAGGACTAAAGGCTTTGTCGAAGGGCCGGACAACGGCTCCACCTGAATCGTCAACGCGCCCTGCCCCACCACCGGCAGATCGAACTGGCTGATCTGATAGCCCTTGGGCAGGTCGGGATAAAAATAATTTTTACGCGCGAACACCGAGCGCGGCGCGATGTGCGCACCGATTGCCAGGCCGAATTTGATTGCGCGTTCCACCGCGCCTTTGTTCAATACCGGCAGTACGCCAGGCAAAGCGATGCTCACCGCGTCAGCCTGCGTGTTCGGCTCGGCACCATAGGTGGTGGACGCACCCGAAAAGATTTTGCTACGGGTCGAGAGTTGCGTGTGAACTTCCAACCCGATGACGATTTCCCATTGCATGATTTATGTAATCCTATTTGTGTGTGGCTTTGGTGGATACGCTGCGCTTTATCCACCATCGCAACTATTCAAATTCCATCCCGGCGATGTCTGCCGATTCCTGCTCACCCCATGAAGCTTCGTACCAGCCTCGAGCTACTGCCTGCTTGAATGAGCTATACGGCCAATCTGCAGGTCGTTTGGAGTAACCATGCTTGACCGGGTTGTAGTGTATGTAATCCATATGATGCCGCCAATCTTCCTCGTTTCTAAGCAAATGCTCCCAGTAACGCCGTTGCCACAAAGTCTTTTCATTGCGCGCATTGAGCGGGCTTTTCATTCCAATCGAAACGAACCGTTTGATCTGCCGCCACCGCTCCGGAAAATCGTTGTCGCCTTCCGGCAATTGCCAGATGCAGTGCAGATGGTCAGGAAGTACGACGATGGCATCCATGACAAATGGTCGATCTTCCATTACGCGGCGAAAAGCATGGCGTAACCGTTCAATAGCGTGCTCCCCAGTTAGCCACGGGCGGCGACCGTGAGTAACCACGGTGAAAAAATAACTCCCGCCGGATTGAAAGGCACGTTTATATTCGCTTATTTTGTTTGATGGTGGATACGCTGCGCTTTATCCACCCTACCTCCATTATCTCCGCCCGTAATCCGTAGGGTGGATAAAGCGCAGCGTATCCACCACATTTAGGCATCTCAAATTCCTTGCGGCGCGCGGCTGTGCCAATCCGTCGCCATTTGATATTGATGAGCCACGTTCAGCATTCGCGCCT
>JANONV010000270.1:0-2083 GCA_031421015.1 Gallionella sp.
AAGGGGGAGGCCGTGGTTGTACAGCCGACAAGTCTGCAACAACCACGCACTGCGTAACCCAACATTGCGCACGTTGGGTTACGTCCGTCGGTGGTGAGCCTGTCGAACCATGAAGCCGCTAACCCAACCTACACGAGAAAACAATTGAACTTAAGCGGAGTAAGGCGGGGCGCGCGCCGCGAATGCGACGAAGGTAGTGGGAATGCAAGAACCGGGATTGTTGATCTGAAATGCTACACAAGTTTCGCTGTTGACCAAGTGGATGCTGCTGCTGCCGATCGCACTGCCGATATGGGCATAAATCGCACACAAGCCGCCATGTTTGTCATGCGGCAGCGATTGATCGGAGTTTTGCCCCTGTTCCGCCAGCGCGTGCGAAATGCCATGCGTCAAGCCGCCCAACTGCGCGAACAGCAGGAAGAAAATCAGCAGAAGACGGGTGAGCCCAGAGGGAAGCTTGGAGGGGAGCATGAGGCGCACTCTAACCAAGAAGCATGAATGGGTCAATGTGCTATTCGCTTTCCAGCGTATCCGATGGGGTAAATGTCCAGGTGCGGGTGATTTCCAGAATGTCGGTATCCTGGGTGATGTTTGCGGGCAGCGGGGAATAAGGCGCGGCCAGCTTGACGATGCGCACCGCGGCCGCGTCCAGAATCCGGTGGCCGGACGATTTATCCACTTCAATTTTTTCCACGCTGCCATCCGCGCGTATCGAGACGCTGAGCTTCAGGCTGCCGAAAACTTTCTCGCGGCGTGCGGCTTCCGGATAATTCAGGTTGCCGATGCGTTCCACTTTGACGCGCCAATCTTCGATGTATTGCGCGAAGCGGTATTCTCTGGTGCGCGCGCCGATGTTGGTGCGGCGCGGCAGTCCTTGATAGGCGTCCCAATTTTTGCTGATCTGCGCTTCGAGGCGCGCGATCTCCAGGGCTTTTTGCACCAGGTCATCGCCGCTACTGGCAGTATCGTTTGTCTGCTTCTTGATTTCCGGTTGTTCTGCCGTGTGGTCGCTCTTCAGCCGGGTCATCATCCTTTTGGATTCCTCCTCGAGGGCGACGCGTTTGGCGCGCTGCTCCGGCGTGAATTGCAGATCGTCGCGTATCGTGGGCAGCGGGCTTTTCGCCCGCCGGTCTTCGGCGGTGTTGCCGCCGCCATCCAGATTGGCCTGCGCCAGCGCGTCGGCCTTTGGCGGCTTGGACTTCGACTTGCTGTTGACCAGCACCACTTGCAGCGGCTGAGAGAACAGGGCGTTTCTGCGCGCATCGGGCATCACCAGCACGATGCCGAACAACAGGAAACCGTGCAGCGCGATGGAGAAGGTCATCGACACGGATAAGGGCGTCAGTCTGATCAACGGCGATGGCGCCTTCGACTGTGCATTGAGACCGGTCAACAAGCCGCTTCCTCCATCGTCTCGACAAAGCGCGCCTGTACGTTGAGGTCTAGCAGATCGATCTCACCGATGGCCAGTTGTACTCGAGTATTGGCAGGCACTGATTCCGGCAGTGAAGGCACACGCAGGATCAGCGGGATGTCGGCGAGCTTCACCAGGTTTTCGCGCAACACAACTGCTTCCACTTGCTCGATTTTTTCCTGCTGTAACCAGCGCAAACACCAGTAGCGTTCCATGCCGCGCTGGAATTCGTTATAGATGGCATACATGGTTTCAAATTCGTTCATCACGCCGTACAGCGCGGGGTCATTCTTCGGATAGGCCGGTTCTTCCCCGCGCAGCATCGCGATGATCTGGCGCTGGTTCACCATGTCCACGTAGCGGCGCAGCGGCGAGCTCGACCACATGTATTGCGCCACGCCCAAGCCCTGGTGCGGTGCGGCGACCGTGCTCATCTTGACCTTGCCGTTGCTCTGCGTGCGATAGATGCCGACGAAGCCATGCTCGACGAGGTGCTTGCCCCACTCGCTGTTCACCAGGATCATCAGTTCGGAAACCACCTTGTCGATGGGCGAGCCGCGCCGCCGTTGCGTGATGCTGACACGGTCGTTCGGGTGCCCGGCCAAAAGCTCTTCGGATTCGATGTGGAAGTTGTAATCCAGTTGCGTGCTGTTGTCGGACGGCTTGCCG